>CAYTGJ010000054.1:10978-27709 GCA_964437245.1 uncultured Chitinophagaceae bacterium | reverse complement strand
CAGGACTGGTGTTGGATTACCGGTCCTGCCAACACCAGGGGGACCACCACCGCTACCGGGATAAGAATATTTTCAGTAATAAAAAACAGCCCGATCGCACTAATGAATGCCGCTACCGGAATAAGCCAACGATATACGGGAGCCTGCAAGGTCTGTTTCATTTTAAACAGCATAATTTAAACGAATTAAGCTTCTTACCTGGAATAAGAATTACCTAAAATTAGAAATAAAAAAACAAAATAACTATTTTTGAAGAATGCTGAAAAAGGTCTTTTTACCGCTGATTTTAAGTTGCATTCTGATCCTTCCCTGCCATGCGCAGGTAGATACAGAATTCTGGTTTGCCGCTCCGGAAGTTTCTTCCCAACATGCAGACAAACCTGTATTTCTAAGAGTCTCCTCTCTCCAGAATGCCACTACGTTTACAATTTCCCAACCGGCCAATACCACTTTTGCCCCCCAGACCTATAGTCTGGGAGCCAACAAAACGATTTCCATCGACCTGACCAGTCATCTTGCCTCGCTCGAAAATACTCCCCCGGATGAAATATTAACGTATGGACTTCATATCATAGCCTCCAATCCGATCACCGCTTACTATGAAGTACTTGGCACAAGTTTTTACGGAATAGGGGTAAACTCTGATATTTTCGTATTGAAAGGAAGTCACGCACTGGGAAAAGAATTTTATGTTCCGTTTCAAACACATTGGGATAATAATCATACGGCTCTCAACGATGCCTGGGCTTCGTTTGACATCGTAGCTTCGGAAAATAATACCTTGGTAACCATTACTCCTTCCACCGACCTGGTCGGGCATCCCGCAGGAATAACCTATAATATCACGCTCCAGAAAGGCCAAACCTATTCGGCACAAGCAGCTTCTCCCCTGGCTTCTGCCCGACCGACAGGCTCTCATATCGTAGCGTCTAAACCTATCGCCGTGACGGTAAAAGATGACTCAATACTCGAAGAAGGGAGTTATGACCTGGCAGGCGACCAGATCATTCCGATTGAGTACATCGGTACAGAATACATTGCCGTTAAGATTTCCAGCACCCATAATACCGACCGTGTATACGTAGTAGCCACCAAACCCAATACTACTGTTTATCAGAACGGAAGCTCCGTAGCTACGCTACAGGAAGGAGAATCCTATGAAATTCATCTGCTCACTCCCAGCGTTTACATTACAGCTTCCGACTCTGTTTATCTATGGCAGGTAGGTGGTTTTGACAATGAACTTGGAGGAGCAATCCTGCCTCCGTTAGGGTGTACTGGTTCCAGGCAGGTTAGTTTTACACGCTCTACCGATGAAAATTTCTTCGTGGTACTGGTCGTACGTTCAGGATATGAAGATTATTTTTCGCTGAATGGTAGCGCCACACTTATCCCAGGCAGTGTATTTAACGATGTGGCAGGAAGTGCCGGTGCCTGGAAATATGCCAAACTTCCGTTTGATCCTACGGTAATTCCCACCAACAGTGCCAATCAGATCCAAAACGATTCTTCCGATTTCCAGCTCAGTATCCTGAACGGGGCTTCCACTACCGGCTTCCGGTTCGGTTATTTTTCCGACTTTGGATTCCTGGAATTAGGCTCCGATAAAGGGATCTGTGAGGGAGACAGTATAAAGCTTGACGCAGGTGCCCTGAAAAACAGCTACCTTTGGAATACCGGTGCCACCAGCCAGTTTATTGTTGTACAGGATACCGGCACCTATCATGTAACCGTCACAAAAGGGATCTGCCAGATGAGAGACAGTGTAAACGTATATTTTTTACCCAAAGTCACCGGAGCGATCCTGCCTGCCGACACAGCGGCCTGTATCAACGACCGGTTACAGCTTAAAACGATTTCCCGTTTTTCTTCCTACCTGTGGAATACCGGCAGTACAGAACCTTCTCTCAAGCCGATGCAAAGCGGCGAATACACCGTAGAAGTAACCAATGAATTTGGCTGCAAGACCAGGGATACTATGCAGGTGACACTCCATCCGGCACCGGTACCGGCGATCCTCTACGACCAGGACCTTTCGTCCTTCTGTAAAAGCGAACAAGTACACCTGGAAGCCAATGCTGATTATGCGCATTACCAATGGAGTACAGGTGATACCACCAAATCCATCACCACACCTCACAACGAAAATGACTATTTCACGCTGCAGGTCACCAATCATTTCGGCTGTTCCAGAAGCACCCAACTTGAGATCGACTGTTCACCGGTCATCGGCCTGGTGCCCAATCTTCTGACTCCCAATAACGACGGGAAAAACGATGTATTTTATGTAGAATACCTGAGACCAGGAACCTGGGCTTTTGAAGTATACAACCGGTGGGGAGAGCGTATCTATCAGAATTTATACTACGACAACAGTTTTGATCCCAAAGAACTGAACGATGGGATTTATTATTTTTCTCTCCGGCATAAAGAAGGGAAAGGAGAAAAAAAGGGATGGCTGCACATTATCCGCTAGAGAGCAGCCCCTTCCATCGCCTCGTCTATGGATTGCAGTAGCACCCGGCAAACTTCCCGGATCTGTTCTTCGGTAATAATGAGCGGCGGAGCGATCCGCATAGAATTGTTGCAAAACAGGAACCAATCGGTGATCACTCCTTTTTCAATGGCTTTATCGATCACTGGCTTCAGTACCTCATAAGAGTCAAACTCCACAGCGATCAACAGGCCTTTGCTTCTGATACTTCTGATCGCAGGATGCACCAGCAGTTCATGAAACAATTGTTCTTTGACCTGCACGCCTTCCATCAGTTTTTCATCGAGGATTGTTTCTATGGTAGCAAGCGAAGCAGCACAGCACACTGGATGACCGCCAAAGGTAGTGATATGACCCAGTACAGGATCATTCGCCAATACTTTCATCACCTGCTGCGAAGCAATAAAAGCTCCGATAGGCATCCCTCCTCCCATTCCTTTGGAAGTTAAGAGAATATCCGGCTCGATCCCGTAATGTTCGAAAGCCCAGAACTTGCCTGTACGGCCAAATCCGGCCTGGATCTCATCCAGAATCAACAAAGCTCCCGTTTCAGTACATTTTTTTCGCAGCGCTTTCATATAAGCCTCCGAGGGAACCCGTATACCGGCTTCCCCTTGTATGGTTTCTACTATAACCGCTGCGGTAGCGGCAGAGATCGTATCCAACTCCTGCAGATTATTAAATTCAATATGACGAATACCGGGCAGTAAAGGCCGGAAGGCTTGTTTGAAATACTCATCTCCCATCACGGACAACGCTCCGTTAGTAGAACCGTGATAGGCATTTTTGCAGGAAATGATCCCGGCCCGGCCGGTATATCGCTTAGCCAGTTTCAATGCCCCTTCCGTTGCTTCTGCTCCTGAATTGACAAAATAAACACTGTTCAATGTTTCCGGCAACGTACTTTTAAGTTTTTCGGCAAGCTTTACCTGGGGAGTAAGCACGTACTCACCGTACACCATAAGGTGCATATATTTTTCAAGCTGCTGCTGAATGGCTTCTACCACTGCCGGATGGCGGTGTCCTACATTGCTGACCGAAATTCCGGAAATAAGATCGTAATATTTTTCTCCGTTTCTTCCATATAAAAAAATCCCTTCGGCCTTTTCGATCTCCAGCATTAAAGGGCTGTCAGACGTTTGTGCCACCGAACTCAGAAAGAGCTGACGATTACTGATCATATTACTTATTGGCTTTCATTTCCCTGATCAGCTTATTGGCAAACAGGAAATCCTGTAACACCTTTTCTTCCGTATCGAGGATATTATCTTTAGATCCTTCCCATACTTTTTCTCCTTTGAACATGAACATCACATGCTCTCCTATTTCCAGCACAGAGTTCATATCATGTGTCACCACTACCGTGGTAATATTATATTCCTGTGTAAGGTCTTTGATCAGGTTATCGATCCGGATAGCAGTCTGCGGATCCAATCCGGAGTTAGGTTCGTCGCAATACAGATACTGAGAATTCATGACAATAGCTCTGGCAATTCCGACCCGCTTCTGCATTCCTCCGCTGATCTGTGAAGGCATCAGATGATTGACGTTTTCCAGTCCTACCCGCTGCAGACAGTAATTGACACGGTCCTGCTTTTCATCCTTAGGCATATTGGAAAGCATATCCAGCGGAAACATTACATTTTGCTCTACGGTTTTAGAATCAAAAAGAGCTCCTCCCTGAAAAAGCATCCCGATCTCTCTCCTGATCTCCTGCTTGGTATGGTTATCCGTATTGGCAAATTCGCGGCCGTTGTATTTGATGCTGCCGGTATCAGGCTTCACAAGTCCTACCAGGGTTTTCAGCAACACACTTTTCCCTGTGCCGCTGGCCCCAATGATAATGTTACATTTCCCCTGGGAAAAAGCTCCGCTTACATTCTTCAGTACCTGCTTTTCCTGAAAGGTCTTATTGATGTCATTAAATTCTACCATCTTTTTCTCTAGAAGAAAGTTTGTTATAACAATAGTTTTGCCAGTAAGAAATCCGCTACCAATACGGCAATACAACTATTGGTAACCGCCGTAGTACTGGACTGTCCTACCTCCAGGGCTCCTCCCTTGGTAAAAAAACCATTATAGGCCGAAATAGAAGAAATTACAAATGCAAAGACGATGGATTTAATAAGTGCAAACCAGATATTGTATTCCTGAAATCCTTCTCTTATACCGGCTATATATTCCGGTTCGGTCAAAGCACCTGTAAGTGTTCCGGCCAGAAATCCTCCATATATAGATAGGAAGCCAGAGATCACAACCAACATAGGAAACATGATCATACACGCCAGTATTTTGGGCAGGATCAGATAGGAAGCGGAGTTAATTCCCATTACTTCCAGCGCATCTATCTGCTCAGTAATCCGCATGGTTCCCAAATGCCCTGCTATATTCGATCCTACTTTTCCAGCGAGTACAATAGAGATGATCGTAGGAGCCAGCTCAAGAATGGTCATATCCCGTACGATCGTACCGATCACTTTGACCGGGATAAGGTCGCTGACAAGGTTGTACCCGGTCTGAACAGCGGTCACCGCACCGATAAAACTGGATACGATCACTACAATGAAGATGGAATTATATCCTACCTGAATACATTCGTCTACAATCAGTTTCATATAAACACCGAAACGTTCCCGGCGAATAAAAAGCGTACCGATCAGAATTAAATATTTCCCAAAACTTCTCATATATGATGCGTTCCTGTAATCTGTATTTTAATAATCGCTAAATTAACTTATATTTCAAAAAAATAAAACAAATGAACAAGTGGCTGGTCGTAACTGGAGGAACTAAAGGGATCGGGAGAGCGATTGTGGAAAAATTTGCATCCGAAGGCTTCAATATCATCACCTGTGCCCGCAATGCAGAAAATCTTCGTCAATTATCATCGGAGATGGCTGCGGCCTATCAAAACATCCGGGTACATACGTTCAAAGCCGATCTTGCCCGTAAAGAAGAAGTCACCGCATTCATTTCTTTTATCTTTTCGCATACCAATACTATTGATATCCTTGTCAACAACAGTGGGTTGTATGTTCCCGGGCAGATCCATAATGAAAAAGAAGGGACACTGGAACAAATGATCGAGACCAACCTGTACAGTGCCTATCACCTCAGCAGAGCACTGGTCCCCGGAATGATCTCCCGGCAGCAGGGAGCTGTATTCAACATCTGCTCTACGGCCAGCATTATGCCGTATGTAAACGGTGGGTCTTACTGCATTTCAAAATATGCCCTGTATGGAATGACCAAAGTGCTTCGGGAAGAGCTGAAAGAGCACAACATCAAAGTAACAGCAGTTCTTCCGGGAGCAACCAAAACAGCGAGTTGGGAAGGGGTGGAACTGCCTGATACAAGATTTATAAAACCGGAAGATGTGGCCGCCAGTATTTTCAATGTTTATACACTTTCTCCCAATGCGGTAGTGGAAGAGATCCTGATCCGCCCGCAACTGGGCGATATTGTCTGAAAATATTTTCAGCGAATCATTACGATCTATTCAGTCTTTCCAAACAGACATCTCTCAAAGGAAACATACGTTCTCTTTTTATCTATGACAGGTCAGGGGACTGGCCATAGATAAAAATTCTCTCAGGAAAACCCGAATCTCTTTCTAATAAAACTCTACCTGGCAGCTTGAATTTTCCCGGGTAAACGCATCGATCTCTTCTTTAAGAATCGAGGTATTATAACAATACAGGGAAATAAGTTTTTCCTTCCCATTGAGTGCGGCAATACTTCTTACTTTCGAGGATACAATGTTTACATATTCCAGCTCCGGAAGGCTTGCCAGTGCCTCTATCTTATTTATATTGGTATAGGAAACATCCAGATTACGCAATCCGGTCATTCCTCTCAAAGGGGAAATATCTTTCAGGTCTGTATTGGCACTGTTGAGCGTATGAAGCTCGGTAAGGTTCTCTAATCCATCAAAAGTAGTTATCCCAAGGTTGTTCAACGTCAGCATCTGCAAGCGGACACAACCTTTCAAAGAAGAAACATCGGTCACATCCGTACGACTGAGGTCCAGATTTTCCAGCGCGGTAAGCCCCGCCAAAGGAGTAATATCTGAAATTTCTGTATCGTTCAGGTATAAATTCTTCAGCGCAGTAAGTCTTTCCATTCCTTCCAGGGAAGCAATATCCGATCGCCCCATGTATAAATATTCCAGTTTCTCCAGTTCTGCTAATGGCCGGAGGTCCTGTACACGCGTCTCACCGGCATCCAGGGTGATGAGACTTTTCAATCCTGCCAATGGACCAAGGTCAGAGACTTTCGTATAGGAGATATACAGTGTTTGCAATCCATGCAGGCCCTGAAGGCCTTCCAGCGATCTGATACGTGTACTTCCGCAGCTCAGGTAAGAAAGGCTCTTGAGACTACCCAGGGATTCCAGCGAGTCAATTTTCAGTCCGTTGACATCGAGGCACTCCAGTTTTTCCAGGCCAGCCAGGGGAGACAAATCGTTTATCCTGGTACCGCCTATATAAAGGCTTTTTAAGCTATGACTGTTGCGCAGCGGCTCAAGGCTGGCTACGGTTGTATTGCTAATATTCAGATTCTCCAGTTTGCGCAGATGTTTCAGAGGTTCAATAGAACTGATGCCTGAACTACTAAGATATAAAGTATCCAGCTCTGTCAGATGCGTCAGATAATCAAGGCGGTCTATCCTCACATAAGTAGCATCAAGTGTCTTAAGATTTTTGAGCATCAACAGAGGTTTCAGATCGACGATGTCCCTTACCTGGTCAGCATCTATGTATAAATAAACAGATTCAGACTGCAGAATTTCCTCTAATTGTTCATCTGTAGGCTCGTCCTCTATACTAATGGCTGCTTTAAAAGGTTTATGCCATGCCGCTCCAATCGAATTCCACCAATCCCTGGCACTGTCCTGTCTCAACGAACCTTCCGCCGATTGATTTTCATTCCCTCCTCCCGATGGTCTTCCATCTTCATAATCCGAACTATGCTCCATACTCAATATTTCTGTATTTTGATTCTTAAAAATAAAATTAACGATATTTCTTTTACCCATCCCTATCACGATTCCTAAAAAGATAGTAAAAACACATTTTCCCGCCTTTTTCCAGGGAAGAAACTCCTATACAGGAGTGGAGAAATCATTTAAAAAATGCCCTCTAACTATTTAAATCTAAGCGAAAAAAGGTTTTTATTTAAAAAAAATTATAAGATATTTGTCCCGAATAATTAATAAACCTTGCTTTAATAATACGTATGCTAGACGAATTCGGCAAAAAACAATCCTCTCCCCTGTGGTTTTCGGTTCTCTTCGACTTTCACAAAACAAAAACTCTCAAAAAACTTTCTTACAGCGTGATGGCAGTGGGGATTTATACCCTGACCATTGAAATACTGGAAGACAAAGTTTTTCACATCGACTTCAAAGCTCCTTCTATTGTATTTTCTATTTTGGGAATTGTATTGGGTCTGTTACTGGTCTTTCGAACCAATACGGCCTACGACCGCTGGTGGGAAGGCCGTAAACTCCTTAGCAACTTAGGAGCCAATGCCAAAAGTTTCGCCATCAAGATCAATTCCTACCTTCCCGCCTCAGACATCTCCAATAAAGTTTACTTCGCCAAAATGATCAGCAATCACGCTTTCGCCATGAAAGAGAACCTGAGAGGGGAAGTACAGTTCGAAGAACTGGAAGAAGTCTCACCGGGATACAACGATCTGCTGAAATCCGTATACCACGTCCCTAATCAGATCGTATCTTCCATGACAGAGAGAATCGTCTCGCTGTATAAAGAGGGAAAAATTACAGACCCTCAGCTTTTAGAACTCTCACGACATATGGACGCAGCCGTAGAAATAGTAGCAAGCTGCGAACGAATCAGAACCACTCCCGTCCCCTTCTCCTACAGCATCCACTTAAAAAAATTCATCTTCTTTTTCACGATCATGCTCCCTTTCGGTTTTATTCATGACCTGGGATATTGGTGCTTTATCATTGTAATGGTCATTTTTTACGCTCTGGTGGGGCTTGAGGCCATCGGCGAAGAAATTGAAGACCCTTTTGGCCAGGATGAAAACGACTTGCCAATCGACGCTATTTGCCGGTCTTTGAAGAAAAGTGTAAATGCAATTTTAAAAGTTTAATCCCCCTCTTATATATAACTATGAAAAATCTCGGATACTCCTTCAACATAAAAAAGTCCGGTGCTACGGGTATGTTAACACTGCTGACAGCATTCTTTATGCTTACGTCCTGCTCTTTTGACCCGATCGACAAAACGTATTCCAAACACTCGGCAGAAGATGACTATAAAAGGATCAGAGAAATCAGCGATATTGATACGGCTGATGCAATCCTGCTTGGTAAATTCATGGTAGAACATGGTTTGGCAGGGCCTAATATTCTCGAGTTTCATGCTACCTACAAAGACATCCTGAACGAAGCCAGACTGGAAAAAGAGCGCAACGAAACAGAGCTAAAGCGGAAAAAAGTTCAAAACAACGAAATAGACGTCGCCCGGTCTCATGAAAAAGAAAAAATAAAACAATTACAAAAAATATTACTGGTAGATTTTGTAAAAGAGGAAGAGCAAGACGAAGAGCTGGAAGCAATCCTACCGAAGAAAGGACAAAAACCTGCCCCGGTAGTCAATAAAAATCTTATTTCATTCGACGTAATGTTTAAGAACATCAGTTCAAAAGACATTCGTGCCTTTAAAGGTTATATCAATTTTTATGATATCTTTAATTCTGAACTTAAGAAAATAACCTTTACATCTTTAAGTGAAATCCCGGCAGGAGAATCCATCGTACAACGGTTTACACTCGATCTGAACGAGATCAACAAATCAAACGTAGCTTATAAAAATCTGAAAAAAGAAGATATCAAAGTCGAATGGCTTCCTGAAAGACTCATCCATACAGACAACACGGTGATCGAATAAATTAAATCACCCTGCACACACTTCACAAAAAAGGCTTCCGGCAAATTGCCGGAAGCCTTTTTTATATCACAGAGAATAAAATAGTGCTGCTTACCAGTCTTCTTTATTTTCCGGTTTGCCGGTGATCATAAACTTTTTCAGATCTTCGATCACATCATTTACGCCTTTATTGATCTGGGTAACCGCTTCTGTTTTATTCTGACCGCTCATTTTAGCCATGGCAGTTTCCAGTGTCTGAATAGTCTTCTCTCCCACTTTCTGGATCTTGAAATCAGTCACAGTCACCCTGTATTTACCTTCTTTCTGAGCGATCAGGATTGAATAGGTCACTGTATTGTGCGACTTGTATTTGAAATCATACGTAAGCTGAATATCCAACTCCCCGTCCTTGCCTATTTTATAATTAGCTTTGTCATCCGGAGAATATTTATCTGTTTTATAAAAAATGGAGATCCAGTCCTTGCTTCTCTGATACAATTCATCACGACTCACCGTATCCAGAGAAACCGTCTCCTGAAAAGTAACTTTTTTTGTTTCGGTATCTACCGGTAATCCCTGAGCACTGGCAATCGCCCACGTTATCAGAACCATCCAAATGATCAAACCTGCTTTTTTCATATTTTTCTATATTGTTTTAAATAACCTGATACGAAAATAATGCCATATTTGTTAACTATCAATATTGATTGGTAGACAACAGCACGAGCGTACAGGCCTCTACAGGTTCTATTCCCTTCGCTTCCAGCAGGTTCATAAATTCATCATTCTCTGTTCCGGGATTAAAAATCACCCGTTTAGGATTAAGAGCAGTTACATAGTTATACAACGAAGGCTGATTTTCCGGAGCTACATATAAGGTCACCGTGTCTACCGCCTCTACCTCAGGCTGTCCGTTCAGGATGGTATGTCCTAATACTTCGCCTTTTTTCAACCCTACCGGAACAATATCATGTCCATGTTTGATCAGCATCTGAGCTGCTTTATAAGCATAACGCTCAGGATTGGGAGTGGCTCCCAGAATTACCGTTTTCTTTTTCATACTAAAATTAAACCAAGGCCAAAAGTAAATAGTTCATATGGTATTATCCGCCATACTTTTCAACCCACTTTTCTGCACAGCGTTCACCATCCATAGCTGCCGATACGATTCCTCCGGCATATCCGGCTCCTTCCCCGCATGGATAAAGCCTCCGGATCTGTACATGTTCAAACGTTTCCCTGTCACGGGGAATAAAAACAGGAGAAGAGGTACGGCTTTCCACTCCTATGATTTGGGCCTCGTTGGTCAGGTATCCTCTCATTTTCTCCCCAAATTTTTTGAATCCCTGTCTCAACCGTTCGGCTATAAAATCAGGGAGTACTTCCTCCATATCTACAGAAGCAAGTCCCGGCTGATAGGAAGTTTTTAATAAAGAAGACGAGGTTTTTCTGTTTACAAAATCGTTCATCCGCTGAGCAGGAGCCACCTGAGATTTCCCACCGGCCAACCATGCTTTATGTTCTACTTCACGCTGAAACTGCAACGCTGCAAAAGCGCCATATTGCTGGTATTCTTTCAGATCATCCAGCTCTACCGCCACTACCATTCCTGAATTGGCAAATTCAGAATCTCTTCTGGAAGGCGACATCCCGTTGACCACCACTTCTTCCGGTGCTGTAGCAGCAGGTACTATAAACCCTCCCGGACACATACAGAAAGAGAAAACTCCCCGCTGTACTCCCTTAAAAAGCGTCTGCTCTACCAGGGAGTACGAGGCCGCTGGCAGATAGTCTCCCCGATCTCCTTCACAGTGATATTGCACCCGATCAATAAAGGATTGCTGATGTTCGATCCGCACTCCGAGTGCAAAAGGTTTTGCCTCTACGTAAATATTATTTTTATGCAATACGTCAAAGATATCCCGGGCAGAATGTCCGGTAGCAAGAATCACTCCTTTCCCTTCAATTTTATCTCCTCCCGCAATTACTACCCCGGTAATTTCTCCGCCTTTCACTATAAAATCGGTCACTTTTGTATTAAAGTGAACCTCTCCGCCGGCATGCAGAATGCTTTCCCGAAGGGCTGCTACCAGTACCGGTAATTTGTTGGTCCCTATATGAGGATGAGCATCCACCAGGATTTCTTCGGTGGCTCCATGGGCCACCAGGATTTCAAGGATACGCCTTACGTCTCCTCTTTTTTTAGACCGGGTATATAACTTACCGTCGGAGTAGGTACCAGCCCCGCCTTCTCCGAAACAATAATTTGATTCAGGATTTACGGTATGTTCTTTATTGATTGCCGCCAGATCTCTCCTACGGGTACGCACATCTTTTCCCCGCTCCAAAACAATTGGTTTATATCCCAGCTCGACCAGACGTAATGCCGCACATAAACCGGCAGGTCCTGCTCCTACTACCAATACAGGTACTGCATTGCTCACGTCCCGGTACTCTCGCCGATAATCTGTGGCTGGTACAGGTTCGTTGATATAGACTTCGAGCGACAAATTGATCTTCGGCTGGCGTGAACGGGCGTCAATCGATCTTCGGCGGATATGAATGTTTACTTTTTCGGAAGGACTCAGTTGAAGTGCCTTGAGTACCTGTTTTTGCAACAGGTCAGGAATGGCAGCCGTTTCGGGAGAAACGACGAGATCGAGTGATTTAATCATAAGTAAAATAGTAAGGTGTTTATCCTTAAATATTGTAAGGCAAAGATAACCGTTTTCGGTTTGTCATTCTTATATTTTAAGATTAATTTCCAGAAACAGGATTACGGATAAGATACCCGATACATCTTTGGAAAACAGTGGAAAGACTACTCTTTGATATTTTTAAAACAATCCTCTCCGACATCTGGTATCTGAAAAACAGTATTAAAGTTTATCCGGAACAATCCAGCCGTTTTATTCAAAAAGCTTGTCCACTTCGGCCTGGTATACCGTCCAGTAATACTCATACAATACTTCCCAGATCTCCGTAAATTCATCCTGATTCGTATAATCGTGTACAAAGCCCAGTTTTTCTATTTCGGTTTCCACTTCCGGTCCTATATAGCTATCCCAAAGAGATTCTCCAAGCTCCTCGATGGTATCTTCCTCTATCTCATCGGCAGCATCTTCCACCAGATCTTCTACCTGTATCCTGATGGCATTTTTAAGTTCTTCCTGCTTTTCGTTAGTGATTTTATTCCAGGCTGACATATTCTTTACTATTGTTTTTGGGATGATACTAAGGTTGGAGTTCTGCAGCTCTTTACCAGCTGCGTTTCCCCTGGTTTTTAAATACATATCCTACATTTACACCAAACCGGAAAGGAATGGCATAGAAACGATTATTGACTCCGTTAAAATGTAGTTTATTATATTCAGAATGCCCTTTCCAGCTATTTTTCATATCGCGGTATCCTACTCCAATCCCTAAAAAAATATCCATCGTAAATCCTTCCCGCTTGGAATCCCGAATAACCCTGTTGCCCACCAAAATGGAATACTCTATTTTATTTTCCGATTTGGAAAGTGTGATCGGATCTAGTCCCATGGTAGAGTCAATAATCTTGTTGGAATAGGTCATTCTTGTATACCTCACTTCATGAGCGAAGTAAAACATTCCCTTATCCAGATCGGGCTGATAAAATTTCTGCCGAATAAAGACAGACGCTCCCCGCCGGTATTGCGAATGAATGGTAATATACTGTTCGGGAGTAAAGAACGGAGACCTGTACAGAGTGAAATTCACTTCATACCCTAGTCTTTCCTGAAAGTAATATTCAAAACTCACCGGGATACTCCGGTACAACAATCCCAAAGGACCGGCACTCAAAATAAATCCCTGGAATTCGTTCACCTTAGGTGTAAAATAGCGGGATCTTTTTTTTCTCACCACCAGATTGGGTTTAATATAGGGTCCTAAAGAATCTTTTTTAGGCTGTTCTACTCCGGACGTATCTACCAGGCGCATCACAGGAACATCGTTCTCATAATAGGTTTTATAATATCCGGCCAATTGTCCGCTTTCCTTATACAACTTCCAGATCCCTTCTTTGTTTCCATTGCTGAGCATTCCTTCCATTTTCAGATTACCATCATGATAATATCCGGTATACTTTCCTGTTCCGTTGTTAAAATGACAGGTTCCCTCCAGCGCACCTGTTTCATAATAATATTTCCAGAGTCCGTCGTTCTTATCATTCCGGACATATCCTTCTGTTTTTATCTTCCCGCTTTCATAAAATTCTTTGTACGGGCCATTGCCATTTTCAAAATTACCTTCTCCTTTAAAACTTCCGTTGCTGTAATACAATTTCCAATAGCCTTCCTTCTGTCCATCCTTCTGCTCACCTTCAGAACTAAGGGTTCCGTTTTCATAATAATGTTTCCATTTACCATTCTGGGTTCCTTTTACATATATTCCCTCGCTGGCAATTGTTCCGTTAGGATGATAAAACTTCCAGACTCCTTCTTTCTGACCTTCTTTTTCAAGTCCTTCGGCTTTCAGTTTTCCATCTTCGTAGTAATATTTCCAGGGTCCGTCACTTTTCCCGTTGATGATTCCTCCTTCACTTTTAACATTACTATTCGAATACAGTTCTGTATAGCGTCCTTTATCATTTTCGTATACTGCCTGGGCTTTTACAGTACCGTCCTCGTTAAAGTATTTCCAGATCCCGTGCTTTTTATTCTTTTTGTATGCTCCCGTGTTTTTAAGATTCCCGTTTTCATAATAATACTTCCAGGTCCCTTCCTTTAACTCTTTATAGATCTCTCCTTCCATATTGAGCAAACCTGTTTCATAGTAATATCTCCAGTACCCATTATGCTCATTGTCTTTAAAAGGGCCTTCCATTTTAAGGGTCCCACCTTCATAATAGTACTGCCAATGACTGTTTGCCTTGTTATTTTTAAAAATCCCGGTAGACTTTATTTTACCGCTCTGATAGTAGGAAGTATAAAGACTGTCAAGAATTGTGGTATTTTTTTTCAGCACCATAAAACGTTCCTTGATGATGTCTTTTTTAGTATCATAATAAGTCTCGACCTTGATATGCTGCTGCGCAAGCATATTATGACACAAGATCATTGCAAATGATACTGATATGGATATCTTTAAAAACTTCAAGGGAGCCCTGGTTCTATTTTTTTTGTAATACTTCTGTTTCTACCCAATTTTTACCCCAGTCTTCCATTTCCTGATGATCATAGAGGGATGGATAAAAGATCCGTTTCTGAAATCTTGGAGGGAGGTATTTACGCCAGTTGGTCCCTCCCGTTGAGGCCTGATCTTCGAACGACTTATGCAAATACCTTACAGCATATTTATAATGCGCCAACGGCCAGTTAATATTGACGGAAGTGTCAAAACGTTTCATTTCAAGAATGATCTTAGGATCGTTCTGAGCTTCCAGAGGTAACCGTTTATATAAAGCGTACAGATTTTTGTTCTTATTTTCATTGGCCAGTCTCAACAGACGACGTGAATATTTTTCTTCAAACTGACGTAACGTAAGTGATTTTTTTCCGGTGGTTGTATCCATCGCTCCTTTTTTCCAGTAGATGTCCTCAAACATTTCTTCGATCGTGGTATAATCGGTATAATTATCACGCACATCTTTATCTACCAGGTTGATAAAATCAGTAGCAGCGATCTCGATCATCCGGTATTGCACCGACTGAAATCCACTGGCCGGAGTCAGTGCAGCACGAAACTTTACAAACTGTTCCTGCTCCATTCCCACGGCTATAATATCAAATGATTCGACCAATTGTCCCAGGAACCAGTTTATTCTAAATATTTTTTTATGAAAAAATTCCCCTTCCAGGTTTTCTTTCTCCCGAAGTTGCATCATTTCATGCAAAATAAGTTTGAAATAAAGCTCTGTGATCTGGTGATAGGTAATAAAAATAAGTTCATCCGGGAAATCCGTTTTAGGAGTCTGAAGTGTCAGGAGAGTGTCTAAATGTACATATTCCCAATAATTGATGTACCTGGAATGATACAAACCATCCATGTGTGTATTGATACTTTGCCCGTCACTCTCAAACTTTTTTTTAAGCAGTTCCAGTTTTGCGGAAAGCTCCTCTTCCGGATTTTGGGAATTTTGCATCGTTATTGATTTATTTGCGTTATATTATTGTAAATTTGATTATTTAATTATTGAAAACAAACTAATTTAAGGAGGAAAGAGTGAGTAAAAACGAACATATTTTATGGTCAAAATGCTATTTCTCCGGATTAATGAATGGAAAGCGGATCTTGAGAAGCAGGGCTACAGGATTGATAAAAACCGGAATTTCTGAAACCGGCTGTTTTTAAATCTCAGGTACCTGAAAAAACCTCCTTCTTTACCATTGCTTTTTAAATACTAACCTTTTGACTTATGGACCGATTTGAAGCCCCAGACTTTTACCAGTTAGACGATTTACTGACTGATGAACAAAAACTTATCAGAAATTCGATACGGGATTTTGTCAAAAAAGAGATCAGCCCGATCATTGAAGATTGTGCGCAGAAAGCTTCTTTTCCAAAACATCTTGTGAAAAAATTCGGAGAGATGGGTCTTTTCGGTCCTACCATACCCGTGGAATACGGAGGAGGAGGACTGGATCATATTTCCTACGGATTAATGATGCAGGAAATTGAACGGGGCGATTCCGGAATGCGCTCTTGTGTATCCGTTCAGGGATCCCTTGTGATGTATCCTATTTTCAAATATGGGAGTGAAGCACAGAAGAAAAAATACCTTCCCAAATTAGGATCAGGAGAAATGCTGGGATGTTTCGGTCTTACCGAACCCGATCATGGCTCCAATCCGGGTGGAATGCTCACCCACTATAAGGATATGGGAGATCACTACCTCCTCAATGGTGCTAAAATGTGGATCACTAATTCTCCGTTGGCAGACATCGCTGTTGTATGGGCCAAAAATGAATCGGGACGTGTACACGGTCTTATTGTGGAAAGAGGGATGGAAGGCTTCAGTACTCCCGAAATTCATCAGAAATGGTCATTAAGGGCCAGTATCACAGGAGAATTGGTGTTTGATAATGTTAAAGTGCCTAAAGAAAACCTTCTCCCCGGAACTGATGGGCTGAAAGGCCCAATGTCTTGTCTTGACAGTGCACGGTACGGGATTTCCTGGGGAGCCATCGGAGCCGCCATGGATTGCTATGATTCTGCCCGCCGTTATGCCTTGGAAAGGATCCAGTTTGATAAACCCATCGCCGGGTTTCAGCTCACTCAAAAGAAACTGGCTGAAATGCTGACTGAAATTACCAAAGCCCAGTTACTGGCCTGGCGCCTGGGAATATTAAAAGAGCAGGGTAAAGCAAC
>CAYTGJ010000054.1:933-10968 GCA_964437245.1 uncultured Chitinophagaceae bacterium | reverse complement strand
ACCCGATCATGCGTCATATGATGAACCTCGAATCCGTGATCACCTACGAAGGAACTCACGACATTCATTTGCTTATCCTGGGAAATACCATCACGGGAATACCGGCCTTTAAATAAGTAAAGCGGTTCATAAGAATGAAACCATTGTGTAGTAATCATTCTTATGAACCGCTCCGTTTTCCCTTAAGCTATTCCTTTACAACAGGCAAGGTAATGGTAGTGTCGGCATCGATAATACTGATCATAAAAAGCCCCTCCGAAGAGGCAGGCAGTACGATCTCCACCTCACTGTGCATCGGTTCTGATTGAAATACAAGACTTCCTTTGCTATCGTACACCTTCACTTTATGAATTTTAGTCCCTTCTTCTTTTTTCAGAAATAAGGTCTCGTGGAAGGGAACGGGGTATAAAACGATCCCGTTCTTTGCTTCCGTCACAGCGGTCGGGCTCTTTTTGGATATGGTAAGCAAAGGGCCTGAACAATCTGCATACTCCAGGTAATCGTCGTACAGTGTCTGAGTCTCAGCACTCAGAGACGGCTGCATGTAGGCCCATTCAAACTGCAATAATTCGTCGGTATGAAGCCCCGCCTCTCTCAACTGCTGGGTCAGCCTGTTTATAGAAACAGGAACTGCTGCAAAAGTATTAGCATTGATCGGCCAGCCGTCTGTCTGCTGAAATGTTTCGATCGTCGCCCCAAACACTCTTCCTTTATTTTCACAAGCCTGTTTGATCGCTGCAAAGTAATGAGGGATGTCGGTATCCACATCTTTCGTAGTCGTCCCTACTCCGTCCTGAACATACACGATATCAACATCGGTAGCGGTTTCCAGGGTGGTTTCCCACCAGCTCTGCAAATTATCAGCAGGTCTGTTAGGGCCGAAGAACGGAGCAATTAACACCTTTTTAGAATTATCCTTTCCTTTGGCATAAGAAGCCACCGATTGCAGATAAGAGGCCAGCAAGGATTGATTACCTGTCGACTGCCATTCCAGATCGTTGATCTCCTGCGGTATATACCAACCTTTAAACCTAGTATTGCCTGAAAATAAATCCCATAATTCATCCGTGACCTGCTGCTGTTTGGTGAGCAGGGAAGAATACGTACTACTTTGTGTTTTATCAGAACTATTCCAGGTTTCGTCAAAATACAAGCCCAGGTAAATATCGATTCCCTTGATCTGCGCAGCGGCAAAAATCCTTCCAAGTGTTGGATTGGTATAGGCTACATATCCAAGAGAAGACGGGGTGTACCATGCATTGTTCTCGTATACACCATACTGGATCACTAGTTTATCCAAGCAGGCATCTTTCATCGACTGAAACTGATCTTCCCACTCTTCCTGTGTCCATTGTCCGCAGGAGCATCCCGCCGTATTCCACAACTGGATAAAAGAACCTCCGAGTGTCACCGTACCGGAAGAAGGAGCAGTATAATTGGTTACCTGCCGAAGATCGTCTACATAAAATTCATTGGTGGAAGCAGTTCCTGCGTTGGTCACCACGATACGCCATGCACCGATCCTGGAGAGATCAAGGGTTCCTGCTCCTCCTCCAAATTTGGTAAAAGAAGTATAGGGCATGGTCAGCAACGTCCAGGAAGAAGAAGATAAAATAGTGGGAGATACAAATTCATAGACCTCATCTCCGGCGTCAAACGGATACCCGTTCATATTGTGGTCTTCGTACAACATGAATTTAAACACGTCTGAATTACCAACATTTCCTTTGACCATAATCGTCAGTGCATGCGGCTGAAAGGAAAGATCCTGTGTACTGGTACTATAATTTCTGAAAACTTCCACCAGGTTTCCGGTCACTCCGTCGAGCGTATACGACAATCGGAGCGAACTATTTCCCTCACTGTAAGTAGTATAGTCAATGGAAGGAGTAAGATTACCATACATTCCTACCATATAAAAAAGTGTAGAGGAGGAGTAATTATCCAGTAGTTTATCGGAGGTGGCATAAAGAAAACGGCTGCCGGAGATTCCTGCCAAAAACAGGAACAGTAGTAGTTTTTTCATAGTACAACAATATACGACATAGAGTACGACACTGCCAGTTATTTTGTTTTAAACTTCGTGTTCAAAAAATCTATTTTCAACATTTTGTCTGACTCTGTCTTTTATTTCACCTATAGAACAATCAATATAAAACATTGTATTACAGTAAAACAACACTTGTTTTTTCACTTTTATCAATGCTACTCTGTGATCACCGGCCTGAAACAACACAGGAATGTCCGCACTCAAAATCTCCCCTCTTGTTTATTTATTTCTCCCCGATGCTCAACGAAAACCTGGCGAATCGGTAGCTTCAGAATATGGAGAAAGAGGTATTTCCCTGAGCCTTGTTTCGTAATATTCTATAGCCTAAATAAATCATATACAAACAGGCTACCACTCCCCCTCCCAGTAATAGCAGATATTTCCCTGAATGTTCATTTTTACTGATTAAAACGTTTCCGCTTTTTTCCAATTGAATGATATCGATGTGTTGTCCCTTTTCAATGGGAATTCGTTCATAGTAAACTTTTATTTTGTCTCCGGTATTAACCTCTTTCAATAGATCATGATAATTCTTATTCATGCGATAAAAAACAAAAAGTTGATTTACGCCCTCCATATTCAGGAAGAAAACAGGAGATTGATGCTCTTTGAAGAGCTCTCCTTTTTCAAGGACAATATTTTCATATTGTGCATACTCAGACAATGTGGTGTTTACTTTCTTATAACCAATGACTACAATTGCGAGAAACAGCAAAAATCCCAAAATCACTACACTAACACTGATTATTTTTTTTAACATTCCTATGGTTATTTTTACAGCAGGTTTCCCGTATTACTCCGCCAGATGATTGTTTTTTTGAAGGATAACTGGCCTCCGTTTGGCATATGAATGATATAAACCAAAGAATCAGGATTTTACTTACAAAAGAAAAGAAGTTTCTTTTGCATATGCTCATACCAACCCACCAAGCATCAATGCTCACCATTAATTACGCATACTATCCTGAGCAGAATCCCAAATTCAACTAAAGTTGTACCTTTCGCACGGAAAGCATCTCATTCCAGTACACATATTGGATCTATATAGTCTTTCTTCTCACTGATTAAAGATTGCCAGCATGGAGGTAATTGCTACTTTGGATCCAAATGGAATTGCGGATAAATCAATTTCAAAATCACCATTGTGTGCATTAAACGGTAATTTCCCTTCCTTAAAGGATTCCGAGAATCTTTTGGGTTCTGCGATTCCAACATTGATGTAACAATAATCTTTTTTATCATTGTGAATAACCAAATGATGGAAATCTTCTGAGCCCATAATAGAAGGTAACATTGTCTCATCGAGCAAAAAGCGGGGATCTGTTACCAGGATTTTTAACGATTCTCTTACTACTTGGGTAAGCTTCTGTTCATTGTCCAGCGGGTAAGACCATCCTTTAAAATGGATGGTAGGGTATTTTTCTTTGGGCAAATTATACGCATATGCAATTCCCTCGTTAATTCTTTTGATTCCTTCAATCATTGTCTGGCGGTCTTTCTCATTAAACCAGCGGAGGTTCACTTTTAAAAGAGCTGTCTCAGGAATTACGTTATTATCACTCCCAGCCTGCACAGAACCGACTGTTATGACCGCAGAATTTTTAGGATCTATCGCACGGCTTACAATCGTCTGGTAGTCCATTATTGCTGCTGCTGCCATCACGATCGGATCTTTGGACAGGTTCGGAGTTGAACCATGTCCGCCAACTCCATAAAAAGTAACATCAAACTGGTCTGTTCCTGCCATACGCACGCCCGATGCTGCTGCCACAATCCCTACGGCAACAGGTGCCGTATGCATCCCAAATAAGTAATCGGGTTCAGGAATTCCATATTTAGTGTATAAGCCGTCTTTAACCATCGCTTCTGCACCTGCAATAGGTTCTTCGGCAGGCTGACCGATAAAGACCACTGTACCTTTCCAGTTATTTTTATGTTCTGCAAAAAATTTAGCGACAGACAACAACCAGGTGGTATGTGCATCATGGCCACAGGCGTGCATGACTGGCGTTTGTGTTCCGTCATTTAATTTTACGATTTTCTTACTTGCATAAGGAAGCCCTGTGGTTTCTTTCACTGCATTACAGTCCATGTCAGCACGATACATGACAACAGGGCCCTCTCCGTTTTTCATCATTCCGGCTACGCCGGTTTTAGCAATTCCTTCTGTTACTTTATACCCATACGACTTTAATTCTTTTGCTACGATGCCTGCCGTTCGAAACTCCATAAAGCCCAGTTCCGGATTTTGATGAATATCTTTAAAAATCGCCACGAATTTATCATGGTCCTTTTCGACTGCTTTGTCAATGAGGTCTTTAGTGGTTTGTCCAAAAGCCACTGGCATCAAGCCTAAAAAAAATAGAAAAGTTATCTGTTTTTTCATGTTGTTCGAGTTTTATAAGTAAAAAGCAACGACTAAAACTATAAGTTACAAAAAATAGTTTTCAAATAAAATCCAGACGTAATAACGTTCTTTTGAAAATAAATTTATCAAGTATTGAAACCACTACCTATATTTCCGGCCTGAACCAAAGACGCAGCGTTTAATTCCAATCGGTATAAAGGTGTACATACAACGTACTATCCGTTTTCTCTTCGGCATAAAATCTAAGAAAATCACCTCTTGAGGATTTCAGCTCCAACACAACCGGCAGGGGACCGTTTATGATGCTGTCAGGTATAGACAGATACTCACTCATCTTATGAGCCAACACGGCCCCTCCGTAAAGTGTATCCACCTTGATCAAATACCGATATTCCTCTTTGCTTAAAATTTCCGGCAACGCTGATTTAGGTATTTCCAATTCAGTTTTGGCCCAATCGTCCAGATTCACCAAATGAGCCGCTACTCCGGGATACGTGTAAAAGTTTATATTAGCAGTCGTGTTTGGTAACCAAAGTCCATGATGTAGCCATATCGTCAATCGATTGTCACCTTTATAAATCCAGTAATAGCTACCGATCAAGCCTGCTACTATGAATAGAACTTTCTGATACGTCTTTATTTTTTTCATTATCTTTTCCTTGAGTACTTGCCTCCTGCTGTATTGTATTTCCAGGGACTTCTGTTTTCAATATTTTTTATTGGATCATCTTTTAAAAACGGACTCTCCCTCTTGATCTCTGACAAAAATCGTATGGTTCTGAGCCGGCTGACGGATCTACTAAACAGCCTGATCAGAGCAATAGTTATACAGAAGTGTCTTTTCTCAGAGCATGTACACTTCGATTGTTTTACCTATTCAACTATTGAAGCCCTGGTTTATTGTCTCAAATTCCTTAAATGCATCAAACCAGCGCTTTTTAATCTCCCAGGTGGTATCGCGCTCTTTCAACAAACGTTTATCCCGATTAAACAGTGTACAGATTTCTTCCAATTCTCTTTTTCCTGTATCCAATATTTTTTATCGCTTGTTAATACACTCTTTAATAAATCCCCTTGATAACATTCTCCCTCCGCTAATATATTTTTTTTCAACTCAACTATGGATAATGGTATTAGAAAAGGCAACCCGATATCCTGGCCGATCATAACTCTCAAGTCTTCAATGGTGAATTCTTTCAGTTGCTTTTTTCTTAACTGATTACAAGTAATGATCAAGTCCGAAGGCTCATCAGGAGCTAAAGGAGGCCATACTTTTTTTTCAAGATTTTCAAGAGTTTTTTCTTTCCAGTGATGTTCGAACTTCATACTACAATGGTTCAATTCTTAAGTGCAACACAACACACAATAGCATTGAAGAACTCAATACTACCCTCCCGCTCATTTGGGGTATCTTAATTGGGAATACGGAATTCTAACTTTCCTTCCATTTTATCAAGGCAAGCCCGATCCACACAAACCAAATGATCTGAGTCAATCCAAAAACGGCCCCAAGGTTTTTCAAGCCAGGTACAACGGTCAGGATCCCCACTCCTCCCACTAGTAATCCAAAATAATTCAGGGTTCTGGAAAATTTACGCTGTTCTAATCCTATCATACTTATCAGAAAAACCCACATGCCGCCGACTATTTCTACACCACCTCCAAGTCCGCTATGGATGGCCTGAATGGTTTCCCAGGAGTTCAAGGCCAACTTAACATCCGTATCAAAAGAAGAAGAAACATGGTCAATCCCGATTACGGTAATCATCCCACTTGATATAACGAGTCCAGACCAAATAAAACCAAACACAGGCATGGATTTAGTCCAAATGGTAGATCGTTCATTTAACTTTTCGCTGATGGCAATTGTCAGGGGAATTAAAATAATCCCGAAAAGCACATAAATAAAAAGGATCCAAATTTGATAGATAACTTTATGTTCAAGAATAAATTTCAGTTTATCGAGACTGGTCTTTGTTTCGTCAATAGTAGGTTGTAGCAATGAAAAAAGGAGTACAAAGCCCAATATGTACAAGAGCGCCTCGATGATCGCTGATATCCCTCCGATAAGGTGATTTTTATTTTCCATATTTCCTTAAGTGCATGTTATTAACTGAATAGTATGGTTAATTTACAAAAAATGCCTATACGAACACTAGCAGTATGAAAAATTCGACTCATCTATGTTACCCTGTGTTTAGTTCTTTTTCGCTATGATGATCAAATCTGTCAAAAACGTTCCGTCCGGTTCAGGATAATCCTTCCTTTGAATATCAACTATTTCAAACCCCGACTCCGTCAAACAATCTGTTACATAATCTGCCTGATGGTAATAAATATAGACCCTATCTTCTCCACTGAAACTGGTAGTCTCAAATCCTGATTTTTCATACTCGCCTTCCATGGTACTCAGATAAAATATCCCCGATGGCTCTAAGCATTCTGAAATATCTGAAATCAACCTTTTCACCTCCTCTTTAGACAAATAGGGCATACAAAATCCACACATGACTCCATCAAATTTTCTGTCAATTATTGAAATATCTTTGCAGTCCATCACCTGAAAATCAGCCTGAGGATTATTAATCTTCGCTAACGTGATCATATTAGGAGCCAAATCGATCCCGAATATTCTGAAATCTGGTCTTTTCGAAAATAAGTAGCTCGTTACATTTCCCGGTCCTGTAGCAATCTCAAAAATAGCTGCATTTTTCTTCTCTATAAGACGACAAAATGTATCAAACGTATCATTATACAAATCCATTTCCATGAACTTATCCTGGTATCGATTGGCAGCTTTGTTATACGTTTCAATCGTTTCTTTGCGTCTTGCTTCGTTTATCATGGTTATTCTATTCCTAGTAGTTCAAGTCTCCTTGAGGGGAGATCTACCATTCTGGCATATATGGTAATACCTGAACCTGTTATAATTCTCCCTACGTAATCCTTCATATATTTTGAATAAAACAAATTATACTTCTGCCCCTTTACTTCAAGTACAATTTTAAAATCATTATCAAACTGATCATCTGAAGCTAAAGGATACTTGAATTTATTTCCTCCTTTATGAGTATAGTTTATTTTTATGATCTTACCTGTTTGATTTGCATTAATTTCATTGACCTTCGCAGGATGGATGCTCCAATCTACCGTCTCCACTTTTGAGTTTATTACGGTTAAAGCTCTCTCTATCGATTTATAATATTCTTCCTCAATCAAAAAGGGGATCATCTGATCAATTATTTTCTTACTACTTTCATCCGTAATAATCCATTCAATACCATATCCATTTAATAGCTGAAGCTTTTTTTCGTTTTTAGAAATAAGTAGTATAATTCCATTGTTTATCCCTTTCAACCCAACCCCATAGATATTTGACAATTCAAGTCCATACTCCAAAGGTGATTTCCCCTGTAAATCCTCTGCGATAAAAACCAGTATTTCCACGGAAGTTTTATCCTTGATCTCCCTGATTTTATCATCCAACAAACCAGTCTCAGTACTATTTAAAAATCCTGCTTTATCAATTACAGATTGAGCTTTTCCCTTCAAAGAAATTAATACAAGAATTACGATTAAAAGAGAATGTTTCATAACATGATTCATATATCAATGATTTTAGCTTGTGACAAGATATGATTGTTTTTTTGTAACCGATTCCAAGCCTGCCCTTCTAATAAATTCATTCGTTTTTCATCCATGATCCCCTTCATCATCTTTATAATTTTACTATGTAAAATTTATATTGTCAATGATCTGCTCTTTGCTTATATCAGTTCTCATCTTTTATTAACAGAGTATCAGAAAGCCTATCGTGAAAACCATTGATGGCAAACAAAAATGAAAGTCTGTCAAACGGTAAAAGTCTGTAGAATGTCCGTCTGATTATGTTTTCCATCGTGGGCTTTTCTCCATCTTTAGTTATTACTGTTGTTTTAGTAATAAATTTACCAATTGTCTTTTGGTATTTTGTTTCCATAAAAACATAATAACCAAAAAATCCTGAGGTAAGCAGCAAATAACCTAAAATCGTCATTAGAAACCGGTCAGTAGGCTGAAAGAAAATTCCCACAATAAAGCTAAGGATCATTGTCACTAATATAAATGCAATGGAGTCAACAACGAAATGAATTAACCTGGTTATTGATCGTACCCTTCGGGTCTCAAAGTATTTCGTTTTTTCCTTTTTACCTTTTAAATCCCCTGCAACTTTTTCAATAGTCATGGGGTCTATATTCCGTTTCTTAATCTCTTCTTCGGCAGCTACTATTGCTAACGGTTGATAGTTATCCTTTTCCACGGTCACGATTACAATCAGTTCTTCGTCTGTCCGTTCTGACATTACCTTCTTAAAATCTGTGTTCATTTTATCCGGTTTTATTCTACTTATAATTTACTGCAATGGCTCTACAGATGCAGAGCCATTAGTCTCCACTATCTTACTTTTTATAAGTCATTAGAAGAAATCGCTAAAAATGATCCTTTTTCTTTTCTACTGACCTCACCGATACTTCTTCTGGCCAGCACCATTCGGAACAGGTGTGCCCGGCGAATACTTTTCTAATGTAACCTTTTTAATTCCTGTTCCTTACAGACTCCAAAATAGGTATTTCCTGTTTTGATATCTGTCATTCTATTATTGGTAATTTCATAATTTTCCGGGAGAGCAGATCTGAATGGCAGCAAAATATTACAATCTATATCCAACGTTAACCGGTTATTGGCAAATCGGTAGACTCCATGATATAGATGATCGTTATATTCAATTTTAAACGTTTTATCTTCAAACAAATAGATTCGATCGGTCCCAGTCAAAAAATCTTCTTCTGAATATAACAGACTGGATTTATTGGAATAAGAGTCTGAGGAAACAAAAACCAATGTACTTATCAGTGAATAGATCAATAAACCTGTCACTATATAAAATGCGATCGCCAGAATTTTAATTTTACTTCGTTTGTATAAAATTGACATAGCTATAAAAAGAAGAAGGCTTATTCCTACTAAAAACATGTATGCTAATATTGCCATTATTACGAATCAGGTTACAAGCTGTACTACTTGAGTTAATACGATAGGATATAAAGTTACTAAAAACTAAAACAGGTTTCCTCTCTGCCAGGCAAAAATAAAAAGCTATTGTAACTTAGGCTACGTTTAACCTTGTATATTGCCTCTGGGAAGCTTTAAAAGCAATATCCCCTTTTAGAGTAGGCCTCCAACTTCCACGTGTCACCGCAGTAGCTCATCCATGGCTTATTCCCTGACGAAACATGATATCCTGTATTTTTTTAAAAAAATTAGTGCCTCACAACCGAAGCATATTTTATAAAATTTTCATCCTATCCGTTTGCAGCCCTCTTGGCAGCAATCTTCCTCGCCTCATTTATCGCTTTCAGAATATGAAATCTTGCTTCTGCTCTTTTCTGTATATTTTCAAATTCCCCGGTCGAATCACACCAATTATTAAACAGTAAAAAGTTGGATTCAATGGCTTCAGGTGTTTTACTGTCCACTAAAAAGACTAATTGGACATGCGTATTCTGCTCCCATACATAAAGGCCAAAATCATCCCGGATGGCACTGATATCAGGAAATCCGATCAGACTCTTCACCT
>CAYTGJ010000054.1:0-923 GCA_964437245.1 uncultured Chitinophagaceae bacterium | reverse complement strand
CTCCAATAAAGTGAATAGGGCCGAAATTTTTTGTTTTGCCGGGTCGTACAAGTTCCTGGTCTTTCAGAAATGGTCTTCCCGTAAATGATTTTGCATCTTCGACCGACATATTATCCGGGATTGAAAATACTTTTGAAATGAATTTTGAAAAATTAGGACTGTTTGATATAAGGATTTTTAACTTTTCGGTGATCAGTCTATCACGATCAGCGTATTTTAATTTTTTCCAATCCAGTGAACTTTTATTATTACCCGATAAGTTGTAATAACTATTTGAAATTTTGATCCGGTCGGAAAGATGATTATAAATTACTGTTTTTATTGACTTCAACAAGGTATTCTTAAAGTTATCATTTGTTTGCTTACCTGTAACTTTAAGCGGATTGGTAAAGCGGTTTAAGGGTTCAATATATTCTTTAAATTTTCTGTTTCTGGTTTCTTCCGCCTTGTCAGCAGGTTTAATCTCAAAAAATTGCTGAATATTGATGATTACGGTTTTTCTCATTGAAATATCGAGTGCGGTAGTAAGTTCCGCATGGCAAATCCCCAGCTCAATCCCGGCAGGAGCCCAGCCGGCAACACCATTATAAAGCGCTATGATCAGGTCTGATTTCCGTACCTCCTCCAGGCATTCATTGTAACTGTCCCTTGTTGCTGTAGCCCCAAAAGATTCATTGATCCGGATATCTAAAAAATCCTTTTCAAACATTTTTATACTTTCCAGTTCGTCTTTGAGCCACAAACGAACATCGGTCAGGCTCTCGCCAACCGCTCCTCCTATAGTGATTGTATCGTTGTTTCTGCTAGAAATAAATACCTTAAGTTTCATGCTGGTACAGAGGTTATAAGATGGTGAGTATTATTCGTATTTTAAAAATTTCTTTTTTTTGAATATCGCCTTTCTGTATAATAACTATTCACTG
>CAYTGJ010000053.1:25750-28026 GCA_964437245.1 uncultured Chitinophagaceae bacterium | reverse complement strand
CGGAGGTGCTCCCAACTCCAGCACGGTCGAAAAGAACAGTTTTCAATTGACTACAGAATGTGTTAGAAAGTGGCCTAGGTAGGAAGCATAGCGCAAGAGGGAAGCTATTCCATACCATCGGAGCCACCACAGAACAAGTGCGGCTTTGCATGATAGTGGTGTGGACAAACGGGGCTGACAGCAACTCCCTCTCCGAAGAGCGCAGGGAGTTTTTTAATCTGTTTCACATCCATCTGGATATTACTCATTTTGGTATCATGGATGTTTTTATCAGGCCTTTCACCGGTCACTACTATTTCCTGTGTGGAGACCACCTCTTCCGACATTTCAATATTGAGGCTGATGTTTGATTGGAGTTGAATGGTTTTTTCAAATTTGTTGTATCCGAGCGATGTGATCACTACGGTATACGTACCCGAAGAAAGACTGATGGAAAAGAAACCATAATCATTGGTCGCTACTCCATTTTGAATTTCCTTGATATAGATGGCTGCTCCGATCATAGTTTCTCCACTGGCTGAATCTTTGACAGTTCCGCTGAGAGTATATTTTTGGGCGAGCGAGGGGAAAGCGAGACAACTAAACAAAATCAGTTGTAAAAATATTTTTTTGTTCATTTAATTTTCTTTGTAGTAAGATAAAATCAATCGATTAAAAGAAGAACATTGAAAGTGTAATGAGAATGGTTACTACTTTCTCTGAATGTAAATATAAAAAATGTGCGATAATAGTAATAGAGGTCTGCTAAAAACCCTTTCAGGAGATCGTTGTTTTTGTGAAATAGTTTTGGGTAAATCTTGAAATAATTCAAAAACAACAGGGACTCAGCGTATTATAATCATCCGGTGTCATTAGTTTTCCGTGGCCCCTTACTAGCGTTTGTATACTTCTACGGAATTTTTTTTGAACAGGTACAGTCGTAATTTCGAATACAGGACGAATTTGAATGGTTCGTTGACGGGAAGTGCTTCGGTACGTTCGGCATACGTGTATATATTGATAAAACGGAGGTTCCCTTCTTCCTGGAAATAGATCTCATCATCGTAGAATCCCAGCATCGGCAGCCCTTTGACCGGGATACGGGCTTTGTAGTTTCCCATATTGTCAAAAACCAGAATACCGGAATTTTTATCGTTGATAAACACAAGATTCTGGTATTCTTTGATAAAATTCATATCATATAAAGAAGGGTCGAGAAGAAGATCCAGCGGAGTATGCAGGTCGATCTTTCCATACATCAGGTTGTATTTTTTCAGGCTGAAATCCGTTTCGTCTATGACCCACATATTGTTATCATACGAGAAGGTAGCCAGCCGGGCAAATCCTATAGAAAAAGATTCGAGGCGGTTGTTGGGAGAAGGGGAGAGAAACCGGTCGAGTAGCACATACTCCTGAAAGGAACGGTAGAAGACAAAAATGTTTATGTTTCGCCAGGCTTCCAGCAGGGTTACGTCTGCTTTTTTAGGAGGAGAGTAGGTGATGAGCAAGGCACCTGTGGTGTCGTATTTGAAGATGTTTCCGTCCTGATCTGCTATGTAAAACAACCCGTACCGGTCGATCGATACGGTAGAAATGGCGGAAGAGAGAGGAATGGTTTTACTCTTTTTCCACTGAGCGGAAACGGGAGAAGAAAAAAGACCACTCCATAATGATAGTAATATTACAAGTCGATATGGTATTTTAATATTTATAGGCACAAGTGATCGGTGTTTTAATTCAAATATAAGATAATCAGACTAATTAATATCAATAATTGCTCCAGTTTGCTTGGAAAAAGTTATATTTATTTAGTATTAAATTTTATTTTTGAAACATTAGTAATTTGATTAGGGTATAATAATCAAAATAACTTAAAAACAGTGCGAAAATTTTTATATACGTTATTAATATTTATACAGCCTTTTTGCAGTGTAGTGGCGGGTAATATAGTTTATCTGAATGATTCGGAAGAGAGTTATACACTTACAGGTGCTGATATTGATATTTTTGAAGATACATCCAAAGCATATACCTTGAAAGAGGTAAGTGCTCCCTCTTTTTCTTTGTTTAAGCCGAATAAAGAGAAGTATGCGTTCAATAGAAATCCTGATGCTGCCTATTGGATCCGGTTTTCTATCAAAAACTCGTCACGGTTTGACAAGAGTTTTATCCTGGAGACCTATTCGCCTCACACCAATCTGATCCAGCTTTTTGTACCGGATGTAGATGGGACTTATCGTATGAAGGAGGCGGGAGAGAATTTTATTTTTGATAAAAGAGAGCATATCAATAAAAAC
>CAYTGJ010000053.1:16608-25740 GCA_964437245.1 uncultured Chitinophagaceae bacterium | reverse complement strand
CGGTAGGAGGTCCTTCTCAGGTACTTACGTACTATATCCGGATTGATTCCAAAAATTACAGTGGCTTTGATTTCCGGATCAAGTCGGTAAATTATTTTATGTATTACTCTACTAATGAGTACTATTTTTTAGGACTGTATTATGGGATCCTGTTGATCATGGCGGTCTATAACCTTCTTATATACATATCGGTAAGAGAAAATGTATATCTGTTTTATGTCTTTTATGTACTGACCGGTATTTTAAATACGATGACCGATGACGGATTAGGTTTTCAGTACTTATGGTCCGAGTATCCGCACCTGATCCGGTTTATAGGGATCTACCTGGCTCCATCTCTGTTGATGATCACGTTTGTAATGTATTCGGTGGTGTTTCTGGAGCTTAATACTAACTTCCCTAAACTCCGGAATCTCCTGTTGGGAGCGATGGGAGGATATTTTGTTTATTATATCATCATTATTCTATTTGCCCCTGACTTTGTCCATTTCAAGATCGTTTATATCATTCCGTTCATTCTTTCGTATGGTGTGGCGATTTATACGTTCCGTAAAGGGTATAAGCCTGCACGGTTCTTTATTGTCGGCTACACGTTCGTATTGATCAGTATTGTGATCATTCAGTTGCGGGCCATGCAAATGCTGCCCGGAAACCTGCTAACGGTATACAGTCTTAACTATGGGCTGGTCTTTGAGATCGTGATCCTTTCTTTTGCCCTGGCAGATCGGATCCGGATCATCAAGAAGGCCAATGAAGAAGCTCAGAAAGAGATTATTGAGCGACTGGAAGAAAACAAAGCACTTCAGGAAAAAGTAAACCGTGAACTGGAACAAAAAGTAGCAGAGCGTACACAGGAACTGAAAGGTAAAAACGGAGAACTGGAGGAGGCGAACAGTAAACTGAAGATTCTGAATGAGAAGGTCAATGAAATGAATGCCAAGCTGGATTATGACAACTGGCATCTGAAAAAAGATCTGAAAGAAGATCTTAAGGCAAGGATCATTGATTCGGAAGTTCCTTATGAGCAATTCAACAACGTTTTCCCGGACGAGGCTACTTGTTTCCGTTACCTCGAAGAACTGAAATGGGGTAAAGGATATAAATGCCGTAAATGCAGCAATCCTAAATATACCAAGGGTTCCAAACTCTTTACCAGAAAATGTACGAAATGTGGTAATGTGGAGTCCGTGACGGCTTATACACTTTTCCATGGTGTTCGTTTCCCGATCAACAAGGCTTTTTATATGACTTATATTGTACACCGCCGGGGGAATAAGATCACGCTGGACGAGCTTTCTGAACTGTTGGATCTTCGCAGGAACACCTGTTGGAGTTTTAAGAAGAAAGTCATGGAAAATATAGATAATTATAAAAAGAAGTCTAAAGACGGTCACCTGGATACCTGGGAAGAGATTATCTTATAACGGAGGGAGATACTGCTCCGTCAGCCTCTTTCTATCCTTTTTTCTTTATGGATTTTTGCAATGCTGCGTTTCTCAGCAGCGACAGAAAAAATAACGAGGTGGAATTCCGTCTCTTCCGGTAATATTGAGTTGATTCTCCTGTTTCCCCATGAAAATAAAATAAGGATCTTTATTCAGGAGTATATTTATTTTTCCCGAATAAAGATCCTTACAAAGGAAATCTTTCTTTTAAAATTGATTTGTTAGAAAGAGACCTGGTATTGAAGCAGCAAGGTGCCTCTTCTGGTGTATTGTACGATCGGATCTGTAGCCAGTGCCTGTAGATAGAAAGGACGGTTTCCATAATTCAGGGTGAACTTGGAATTGTGTCCTTTCAGCAACCAGTTGATCCCTACATCATAGGTGATCATCCAGTCCTGGAAATGATTGTATTTTGACCATTGAGTTAAAACATAGGGCATCAGCGTACCGAAATTACCCAGGAAATCATTTTTGAATTTATATCCGGCCTGCGCATAAAAAGTATTTCCTGTCCCGTTGATCGGAAAGGCGGTTCCTCCTCCGCTGTTGTATACACCGCCTACGGTACTTCTTGCGTCTGCGGGATTCATAGGAGCAAAGGTCCGGGTGTAGTTCGGACCGAAATCACTGTACAGCCAGGAAGCATACAAGTTGATGGCCGTTCCGGTTTTTGCGTTGATCGGGGCATCGTAGATCAAGTCCACCCCTCCGGTAAGATAATTGGAGGAAACGGTATCGATCGTTCCGCTCATGGTATTCCGTTCGGTATGCCACATGGCCTGGTTCTGATATTGAATACCTCCTCCGAGGTTAAATATTTTTTTTGCCCCCAGATAAGTACCGGTTGCGTATGGTGTTGAGTTTGCTTCCTGATCCAGGAACTGGAAAGAGAAGTATCCGTTAAATTGAGGATTAGGATTCCGGACCGAAAAGATTGACACATTCTCAGGCAAAGTCCCGAGCAGGGGGACACTTGCCTGTCCACCAGGGATAGCGGGGTTTGCAGTAGCATTGACAATAAAAGGTTTTCCAACACTTACTCTATAGTCGAGTTTTCCGAACTTACCTTTGGCATAGACCATCATCCGGCGAAGAAACTGATCGTTGAGGTCGTTGGTGGCCTGCATGAAGATCGGTGCATCGTAACCCATGATAGAGCTTGCTGAGGGAGAAGCAAACCGAAGAGGTCCTACCCATGATCCGAGCCCCATTCCGATCGATAATTTTTTGGGTACAAATGCATAATCTCCCAATGCATCATGGATGAAGAACCCGAACTTTCGTTGTGAAAGATACGAGAAACTATTCATCCCCATTTGCGAGTAGAAGAAGATCCGGCTGGAGAGTTGTCCGGTGATCTGAAATCGCACCCTGCGAAGTCCGATGTCGAATGTCCTCGGAGCTGCGGCTCCGTTTACGGTAGAACCCGGATTACTGCCGTTAACTCTTGCCCAGGTTTGAATAAGGCCGTTGAACTGAATGTACTGAGAACCGTCTTCATTCAGCGACATCCGAAGGGGCTTTAACGGTGCATTATCTTTTTTTCTCAGTGCCAGTTTCAGACTGTCTTCCTGTGCGTACAGACGCACAGAAGAAATTATAAAAAGCAAAGCAATTAATTTTTTCATAGGTGTTTAAAAGTTAAACCACATCAAGTCTGTTTTTTGTAAAACTAAAAACACAATCTGAAACAAATCTGGTTTTATATAAGAAGTGCAAGCATACAATGCTTACACTTCTATGGGACCTTCCCAGGATTATTGTAGAGGTTAGATCGTCAGTGTTTTTTTTGTTTTCTCATGAACGATCGTCATGAATTCATCCAAAAATTCTATAGAATCTTCTATCTCTTCTGTGGAAAGAAGATCGATTTTACGGTGGACGAGTAGAACATTGTTTTTACATTCTACATAAAATCCTTTTCTGCGTTCGAATAACTTTAAGATACGGTCATCGAAAAATTCTCTTACTTCTTCTTCGTGATATCCTGAGAGAAAATATTCGTTCGAAAATTCCGGGTATCCCTCAAAATCAATGTCTTTATCTCCGCCTATCTCTTTCAGCATATCCAGCGCACCTGTTTTATCCAGCGTAAATTCAGGAATTTTGGTATGGATGTCGGTGACCAGCAAGATTGTCATTTTGTATTCCCCTTTGGTCATCAAGGCACCTTCTTCGATGTGAATATCGGTAAAGAAATAATTGCAGTGCGGGGAACTGCACATGAGGAGATTTTCTCCGTATTCTGCTTTTTGAGCAATGGTGAACGGAGCAAACCGGAACTTCAGAATACTGGCGGTACGTTTATAGTCAAAATGAAATCCCTTTCTTTTGGCAAGTTGTGCCAGCTCTGTCTGACGGCTATTGTAAACAATCTTGGTAGGAGCAAAAATAGCATTGTTGATCAGCTTTCTGGCAGAAAGAGGGTGGGTGGAGTAGGGAGTAAGATTTTCCATCCCTTTCATGGTAATGAGTCCACCCTCGTGTCCGAAATCGTCTTCGTATTCGTGAAGGTGTTCCATGAACGTATGGTCGATCATAACTACCTCCGACATATCAAGTTCTACATGAGTGTTTTTAGGGATCGCATCAAACTTTCTTTTAAAACTCAGGAAATTTGTGAAGACGGCAGCATCTTTCAATTTGATGATGTAATGCTTGTCAGATGTTTTTTCTGATTCCATCGAAATTTTGAACATACCTTTGATGGGAGCACCGAAGAAAATATGTTGCAGGAATTTCAATAAGATTCCGAAGCCGATCCCCACCAAAAGGTCGGTGGCGAGTGTCACGATAATGGTGGCCACGAAGATCAGGAGCTGATCAGGCCCAATTTTAAATGTTTTCTTGAATTCATCCGGAGAGGCAAGCCGGTAGCCTGTAAAGATAAGCATGGCGGCCAGCGCAGCGTTGGGGATAAGTTGAATGACCGGGGCGATAAAGAGGATGGCGGAAAGAAGAAACACTCCGTGAAAAAAGTTTGACCATTGAGTTTTCCCTCCGTTGTTGATGTTGGAAGAAGACCGTACGATCTCGCAGATCATTGGAAGTCCTCCGATGAAGCCCGCGATGGTATTTCCGATTCCTAATGCCACAAGATCTTTGTTCAGGTTGGATTTTCTTTTCTGAGGATCCAGCGTGTCGATGGCTTTGGTGGCGAGTAGTGCTTCAATGGATCCTACCAGCAGGAACATGATAATGTATTTGATGGAAAGAGGATGGAAGATCTGGCTGAAGTCCGGAGTAGTGATCCCTGCGGTAAAGGAGGCCGGAAGGTTTACCAGTACTTCTTTGGGATCAATGTGAAAGACACTTACAAACTGATAGTCGTGGTCGTGGTTCAGATCGAAATAAAGTCCCAGGGGAATCGCAAACAGGATGACCAATAAAGGTCCCGGGATCATTTTGGCATAGCGGTTTCGTATTTTAGGAAGGATGAAAAGAGTCAGAATGCTGATCACACCTATGATGGCCAGTTCGGGATTCATATGTGTGATGCTGTGTGGAATTTCAGAGATCAGTTCGAGCGGTTCTTTTCCGTGAGGTTTTACGCCGAGTGCAATATGGATCTGTTTGGCAGCGATGAGTATCCCGATAGAAGCAAGCATTCCGTGAATAGCAGCGCTGGGCATGAGGTCTACAAAAAAACCGGACCGGAGAAAACCCAGGATAATCTGAAGTACTCCGGATATAGTGATCACGGCGATGGCAAGTTTATATCCGTTGCCGGGGAAAGCGTGTTCGAGCTCTTCGATGCAGCCCAGAGCAATTACGATAAGTCCTGCAGCTGGTCCTTTGATCGTAAGATGGGAGCCACTGAGAAAAGAAACGATGATCCCTCCGATGATGGCAGTATAGATCCCTGCAATCGGAGGGAATCCACTGGCTTTGGAGATTCCAAGGCAGAGTGGCAAAGCAATCAGGAAGACAAGAAATCCGGAGATCATGTCTGCTTTCCATGTGCTTCTCAGGCTTTGAAACATGGAGGCTGTTTTTGCGTTGTTTAGTGACATGTTTTTGAAAATTTAGATTATGATTATGAAGAAAAAATAGAGAAACATTCTGAACCAAATCTGTAGCATATTTTGTTGAGAGCCTTTAAAATCAAGGGTTTTTGTAATGATAGAATAAAAAAATGGATAATTCAGGGGTAATAAAAGGAGGAAAGACAAAAATGAATCGGCCGGGAGCTTACTTGGTTGGATTATATTATTAATACAGGTCCGGATTCTTACGGTTAGTTGGTTCTAATTGTTTAAATTAGTTCACTGCTTGCTGGTCTGGGGACCAGCAAGGAAATGGACCTGCAAGCAGACGGTTGGGATACTAAAGTATATCCTGTCAGCCATCGTTTGTGTCTCACAAACGACCCTGGTGAGTTGGTACATTAAAATATATTATTACCCTGGAGACCAGACAGGAAGCGGAGTATCTTATTTCGCAGATGATTTCAGGCAGAAGATTATTCTGAGGAAACGGTTTCCCGGAAATCGAAAACCTTCTCAGGGGTGATGCACAGGTCGAGTGGAACGTCAAAGGCCTCCGGCTCAATATGGGCTACCGGCAGGTCGAACGAAAGCCCTATCTTAAGACAACCGGGGCGGCACTGGGCCAGGAACCGGTCATAAAATCCTTTTCCGTATCCGATACGGTTTCCACGATGATCTACCAGCACAAGGGGGACCAGCACTACATCAAGTGTATCGGCCTGTACTTCCTGGCCGGAGACAGGTTCAGGAATGCCGTATTTGTTTTTGAGCAGTTCCATGTCTTTGGTGAAGATGAAATGCGACATGGAGTAGTCAGAGAAATTACATTTGGAAAGTACTATCCGGATCCACGGATATTGGGCAACGAGTTTGTGAAAGATGGGGAACGTATCTACTTCCATTTTCTGCTGGATCGGCAGAAAGAGATGCAGGAAGGAAACGGCTTTCAGATCAATCTGGGGTGTATTGAAGAAACGATCGGCAATGTCCCTGCTTTTCGTAAGGCAGCGCTCCTCGTTATATTCCTTCCTTTTCTGAAGGTATGTTTTCCTTAGCTCGTCTTTATTCATTTTCTGTCAGCAGGTAGAAAGAATAATTGACCGGATCAAAAGCATTTTTGACATGCGTTAAAAATTCAGGATCATGAAGGTAGAAATTCAGGAAATTGTCGGAGCGTTCCTGCAATCCCCCTCCAGGAAATAATTTTTCTTTCACGTTCATTAATTGAGAAAGAATAGTTTCGTTTTTTCGCTCTTCTGCTTTTTTTAATCTTTTTTCAAGCTCGTCAAGCATTTTCAGATTTTTCTGTTGCTCGCCGAGCACTACAGCCTCCATAGTTTTATCAATGGCAGTGGCTTTTTCTTTGATGCCGCTGTAAAGGGTTTTTATTTTTTCCTTTTCTTCGTCAAGTTTAAACTCTGCAGCCGTGATTCGCAGGAGGTAATTATTTTTTAGTTGCTCTGCTGGTACAAATAGTTCTTCTGACTGTAATGCCAGCTTGTTCATTTTTCCCTGGGTCGCTTTGTTGATGTAGAGGGCGAAATTTCTAGGGATCAGGATCGGAAAAGGAATCTTATGATGGTCGAATACTTCTTTTAACTGCAGCCAGTATATCACTTCCGCAGGACCTCCTATGTAGGCAAGATTGGGGAGAATACATTCCTGGTAGACAGGGCGCAGTGCTACGTTAGGACTGAACTTTTCCGGTTCATTTTCGAGTATCTGGAGGAGTTCTTCTCTGCTGAATGAAAGAGAGGTATGGTTTACTTTATAGCGGTCTCCTTCCAGTAGGATGCGTTCCCGGAGCTGATGGTCGAGGTAAAAAAGGTTTATTTCGCGGGCATGTATTTGTGCTTCGTATCCTTTTTTGCGTAAGGCTTCTGATGTTTTTTCCACGAGCGGAAGGGTGGTTTGCTGAAGGAGTTCTTCGCGCAGGACCGCTGAAAATTCTTTTTTCAGTTCCCGCCGGTCAGCATCCAGGATGATGAGTCCGTCTTTTCCGAAGAGCTCGTTGACAAAATAACGGGTTGCTTCCGAAAGTGTTTTATGCTCAAGGTAGGCTTTTTCAAACAGGGTTATTTTTTCGGGAAGTGAATGGAGAAGAGCATCTATTCCTTCCGGAGCAAACCTTCCTACGGCTCCTTTCTGAGAAGTATCCCATTTCCAGGTTTTCCCAAAGAGGTTGAAATGATTGATCTCTTCGAAATCATGGTCTTCGCTGGCCATCCAGAAAACAGGTACTACATGGTGATTGGGATCCTGCTTGTTTAATTCTTTCGCAAGGTTGATCGTGGTGATGATCTTGTAAATGAAATAAAGCGGCCCGCCAAACAGATTTAACTGGTGACCGGTGGTGACCGTATAGGTATTGGGTTTTAGCAAGGATGCAATGTTGCCGGATACTTCTTTCGGAACGGATAACTGCTCGTATTGAAGTGTCAGAGCGTTTACAAGTGTTTGTCGTTGTTCTTCTGTAAACGTTTTGGCCTGTATCTGCTTCCTGAAATTTTCTATGGCAGGAGGCTGATTGTAAAAGCCTGCGAGCGCCTCGTGGCCGTTGATATAGTCCAGGAAGGTTTGGGAGAAAAAAGGAATGCGATGTAAGGAAAATGTTTGGGTGGATGTTTGCATTTCATTTCGGTTTATTATCCACCTGACTAAGATATTGCGGTGGCAAAAACATAACAAATTTTGCGTTTATAAGTTCCGCCTTATACTGTAGAAACATTATTCCCGGGGAGCTCCCTTAATTCCCGGATGTTTCCGGAGTGTCATCTGCCAGCGGATCAGCTTCTTCCATGAGGGTGGTATCACGTACCGGCTCAGGACGATAAGGACAATTGATGTTAATAGAAAGTTTTTTAGGTCTCTTAAAATAACCTTTGGTGATTCCCAGGGACGTATCGGCATATACTTTTTCCATATACAATCCGAATACAGGAAGCGCTACTCTTGCTCCTTCGCCAAGCTGTGACGTACGGAAGTGAACACTTCGGTCTTCTGCTCCTACCCATACACCGGCTACGTGGCTTTTGGTCACGCCCATGAACCATCCGTCGGAGTGATTGGAAGTAGTACCTGTTTTCCCGCCTACTTCGTTGCCTCTGAAAATATCGTACTGGAAAAGAGCCTGTGAAGTACCGCCCCGTTCTTCTGTTCCTCCTTTAAGCATATGGACCATCACGTACGCAAGTTCTTCGCTGAGTGCATCTTTGGTTTTCGGAAGAAATTCGTGCAGTACGTTTCCATTGCGGTCTTCGATGCGAGATACGAAATAAGGCTCTACCCATACGCCGCTGTTTACAAAAGCAGAATAGGCTCCGGTCATTTCGTATACGGATACGTCGCTGGAACCCAGCGCGAGTGATGGTACTGGTTTCAGATAGCTGGTGATTCCCAGCCGGCGTGCATACTTGATCACTTCTTCCGGCCCTACCAGTTTCATCAGGTGAGAGGTGACCGAGTTGATAGAACGCCCCATGGCACGTCTCAGGGTAAGTGAATCACCGGTAAATACCCAGTCGGCATTTTTAGGAGACCAGACAATATCTTTGCCATTTTCCTTGTAGCGGAAGGTAATAGGCACATCCGGAAGCAGGTAGCAGGGCGAATAGCCGTTGGCAATGGCGGCAGTGTAAACAAAAGGTTTAAACGCAGAGCCTGGTTGACGGTCTGCTTGAATGGCGCGGTTAAACTGG
>CAYTGJ010000053.1:15326-16598 GCA_964437245.1 uncultured Chitinophagaceae bacterium | reverse complement strand
ACGCAGAGCCTGGTTGTCTTTTTCCCTGTTTTACGTGATCGTATTTGAAGTATTTGTAATTCACACCTCCTACCCAGGCTTTGATCTCTCCGGTAAAAGGATCCATCGACATGAAGCCGGTATGGAGAAAGTGCTTATAGTAGCGCAGGGAATCCATCGGACTAAACGTAGTATCTTTGTCTCCGTCCCAGGTGAATACTTTCATCCGGCGGGGTGTAGTGAGATAGAGGTTGATGGAATCATTGCCTTCTCCGTATTTTGCTACCAGCCATTTATACGTAAGTGTTTTTTTGATGGCGTCTTCGATAAAGTTTGGGATCTCTTGTTTGTTTTCGAACCTCCATGGATTTTTCCCTTTCCAGTGGTCAAAGAAATTTTTCTGAAGCTTTTTCAAATGTTCGGTCGTCGCTTCCTCTGCATAGCGTTGCATGCGGGAATCTATCGTGGTATATATTTTTAACCCGTCAGCATAAAGGTTCCGGTTATTTTTCTTACACCAGTCAAGCAGAAATTTATTCAGTTCTCCTCTGAAATAAGTAGCATAGCCGTCGTTGTGGTCTTCTGTTTTGTAATTCAGTCCGATGGGAAGGTCTTTGTATTTCTCAGCTTCGGCAGGGGCGAGTACATTGTTTTCCACCATAAGCTCAAAAACGGTGTTACGTCTGTTAAGAGAATTTTGTGGATTAGAACGTGGGCTGTAGAGGGTCGGAGCTTTTAAAACGCCTACCAGTACTGCGGCCTGTGGGATGGTAAGACTGTCGGAAGAAGTATTGAAAAACGTGCGGGCCGCAGTTTTGATCCCGAAGGAATTGCTGCCGAAGTCTACGGTATTGAGATACATCGTAAGGATCTCTGTTTTGGTATATCGTTTTTCCAGTTCGATGGAGAGCATCCATTCTTTGGTTTTGGCGATCAGAACATTGATCCCGGGGATATATCCCAACAGCCCTTTGTCAATACGGGTTTTGAAAAGATTCTTGGCAAGCTGCTGAGTGATGGTACTGGAGCCGCGCCGGTCTCCTTTCAGAGTGTAATAGAAGATTGCCACGAAACCTTTCAGATCGATGCCTGAATGCTGATAAAAACGGGTGTCTTCGGTAGCGATCAGGGCGTTGATCACATTAGGAGAAATCAATTCATAGGCAACCGGGCTTCTGTTCTCACGGTAATATTTACCCAGCAGGATCCCATCGCTGGAGTATATTTCCGAAGCCTGGTCACTCGTAGGATTTTCTAGATTTTCGTAGTCCGGAAAACCTCCGAACAAAAAGG
>CAYTGJ010000053.1:7420-15316 GCA_964437245.1 uncultured Chitinophagaceae bacterium | reverse complement strand
AGGTAAGGTTAAAGCGAATCAGAAGTGTCAGCAGAAATAAATTGTATAAGACAAAAGAAAAAATCATCCAGCTTGCAATGACTACTTTACCATGTTTCTGTTTGGTAAGATTCCCAAGAATATTCTTTATATCCACGTTACTTCAAATATTTCCTTCATTTATAAAAAGTTAGCAAAAATCAATAAAAAATGATGATTTTACAAGAAATTCGCCCTTCATTTCTCTCTCTATGTAAGGTATGTCTAAATTTTATGAGTTTTAGTTTTTTTGATGAAAGAAATGAGAAATGCCAGTGGAAAAATCAAAAGGAGATTGCCAAAAGAGATTGCTTAGCACAAGATAGAGGTGAAAAATAATGGTTGACTAGTCTACCATTGATCGTCGGTGGAAATCATAAGCGGTAAGATGCTGGGGAAACGAATCCTTGTTCCTGATAAATTGATTTTGAGCCTGGTACTAAAAACAGGTGGTGTTATGGTATCTTACTTTGAACTTCCCGTTTGGATTGGCAAAGTCCATTTCGTAGATCAGATTGCTGTCGTACCGGGGATGTCTGTAAAAGAATTTAGGAGCATTGTTCTTTTTCTGGGCAATAATGTATTGATAGGTCTGAATGAATTCCTGCTTACAATCAATTCCGTTGCGGATGTTCTTACTGGTATCGCTGGTGAGCTTATGTAAGGCATGTTCGGCAATATCCTGGTGAATTTCATAGAGATCCAGCACCGGCAGAAGAATCTTTTCTGACAGGAACTGGTATTCCTGGTACCAGTTAAGTGTTGGTTGTCCGTGAAGAAGTAATACTTCTTTTAAGAAGCGGTCGAGTTGGTTCGTATCAGAATCGGAGAGTTTTTGTTCTTCCAGAAGACGGTTGTCAAACAAAGGGAACACGGTTAACTGGTCGTCTTTTTTAGTGACACCGAACATATATTTACGGTGCTCCTGGTCGTCCATACGGTACAGGCTTACTCCGAACCTGCGATACCGCACTTCTTTCATGAAGAAATCGGAGACAGAAGTATCCCGGGGCGACAGGTCATGTGCTTTTCGTACAGAATCGATCAGGGAAAGTTCCCGGGCATATATTCCGGTGATTTCCTGCTTTTGGATGCAACTGGCGAAGAGTAGTAAACTAACGATCAGACTGGTAATGGGAAGAAATAAACTATTTTTGGGGGACATGTTATTCATAATATTTTGAACTCTGTTCTTCTGTTGTGTTGTCTGCCGGCTTCGGTATCGTTGCTGTCTAATGGCTGTGTGCTGCCGTATCCTTTGGACAGGAGTCTGGTTTTGGCAATCCCGTTTGCAATCAGGAAATTCATGACGCTGATGGCTCTTGACTCGGAGAGGGCCTGGTTGATCTTAGCATCACCGATATTGTCGGTATGGCCCGATATCTCGATTTTAATGGCAGGATTCTCATTAAGCAGTTTTACCAGCCGCAATAATTCGGACGTGGATTCAGAGCGGAGGTCTGACTTACCGGTATCAAAGAAAATATTCCGTAATACTACTTTGGCTCCTGGTTTGGCATCTACCAGTTTGATTTCTTTTTTGATCTCTTTGTATCCTTGTGTACAAGGAAGGTTTACGTTTTCGGAGTGAAACAAATGTCCTTTTTTCTCGATCGCAATGCCGTAGTTCTTCCCGCAGGGGATTGCCACCAGGTATTTACCGTCTTCCGCATTGGACCGGGCTTTGCTTACGATCTCCTTGGTCACGTTGTCGGTGATCGTAATTTCAGCTTCTATGGCTTTGTTGGTCGCAGCGTCTTTTACTACGCCTGTCAGTAGTTCCAGTTCTGGTGCACGCTCTGGTACCGGCATGCGGATGGAATAAATATCCTGTTTTCCTAATCCACCTTCTTTATCGGAAGAATAAAATCCTACTTTCCCGTCGGCAGAAAGTACGAAGTAAATTTCGTCTCCGGCCGTATTGATCGGATAGCCGAGGTTTTCGGGAGTACTCCATCCGGTACCGGTTTTAGTGCATTTGAAAATATCGTATCCTCCCATACTGCTGTGTCCTTTGGAACTGAAATAAAGTGTTTTTCCGTCTGGGTGAATGAAAGGAGCGTCTTCGTCGTATTCGGTATTGATCCCTTCGAGCTTCCGGGGTTTTGACCAGCTTCCTGCGGCGGTTTTGTTGCACACATAAATATCTCTGTTGCCGGCAGAAGTAGCGGCATATACAAAATATAGTGTTCTCCCGTCGGGAGCGAGTGAAGCAGTACTTTCAAAACCAGGTGAGTTAAAAGGAAGTGCTTCCGGTTTTGACCAGTTTTTACCTTTGAGTTCACTGATGTACAGATCTCCGCCGTTGGAACCTTTATAGACAAACATCGTTTGTCCGTCTTCGGAAATTCCCACGCAGGCATCGTGTCCTTCTGTGTTCAGCGAAGATACATTCTGCGGGGCATCCCAGGCTCCTCCTTTATTGTAGCACATATAAATATCTTCGTACATCAGGCCGTCTTCCGCTTTTTTCCCTCCCGTAGAGCCTGGCCGGCGTGAAGTGAAGAATAATTTGGAACGGTCTGCGGTAATGTAGGGGAGGTATTCGTTGTGTTCGGTATTGACCAGTGGCCCGGCATTGGTGATCTTGGCAGCATTGGGATTGGCTTTGTATTTTTTCCCGAACTCACATTCCTTAATGAGTTTGGCAGTAGCTTTCCGGTTACTTCCTCCTACATCTGACTTCTGGTAATATTCAATGGCTTTGTCAAACTGGTGATCCAGGTGGAGTGCTCCTCCCATGATAAAGAGCATTTCACTTGTGGGCTTCGGACTGAGTTTGAGGGCATTGTTGGCATGCTCCAGTGCTTTTGAAGGCCGGGAAATCCTCATGTAGCATTTGGCCAACTGAAGATTGGTATAGGGATTCTCTTTTTTGAGGGCGTAGGCTTCTTCATAGGCATCTTTAGCAGCATAAAAATTTCCTGCATTGAAATAGCCATCCCCTTTTTTGAGGGCTTTTTCATCCTGAGCATACAGCATACAGATCCCTGTAAACCATAGTACTAGTACTCCTGCTAAATTCTTCATTCTGTTAAATTTGTGTTATAACAAGAACGAATATAATAGTTTTTAAGTACTTTGAGAAGTTATTTTATCAGCTTCTCAAAGGCCAGGTGTACACGTTCGAAATAAAACTGATTGATCGTTTTGTTCATCGCTGCCTGGATCTCCTGATTCATAAGGTTTCCGATGCTTCCTTCGTGTGTATGATGGATGGTGTCCGGAGCGGTGAATTTTCCCTCTTCGATCAGATGCCCTACTTTTTTATAGGCATCTCTGAACGGAAGTCCTTCCAGTACCATATTGTTTACCACTTCTACGCTATACAGGTACAGGTATTTCGGATCTTTGAGAATATCTTCTTTGATGGAAATATTCTTCAGGGCATACAGGGCAATGTTGATGCAGTCGTTCAGCTCGTTGAAGGCAGGAATGAAACTCTCCTTGATGATCTGAAGATCCCGGTGGTAACCCGAGGGTAGGTTGGTAGTCATCAGAGAGATCTCGTTGGCCAGTGCCTGTATTTTATTGCATTTGGCACGGGTCAGTTCGAATACGTCTGGATTTTTCTTATGAGGCATGATGGAAGAACCGGTGGTAAGTTCGTCCGGGAATGAAATAAATCCGAAGTTCTGGTTGATGTACAAACAAATGTCCATCGACATCTTGGCAATGGTACCAGCGAGAGAGGACAATGCAGAGGCTACGTTTTTTTCCGTTTTCCCGCGCCCCATCTGAGCGTAGACCACGTTGTAATTCATCCGGTCGAACCCAAGCAGTTCAGTTGTCATCTGGCGGTTGATGGGAAAGGAAGAACCATAGCCGGCGGCAGAACCTAAAGGGTTTTTGTTGGCAATCTTATAAGCGGCCAGCATCATTTCCATATCGTCGGCCAGGCTTTCGGCATAAGCCCCAAACCATAGTCCGAACGAAGAAGGCATGGCGATCTGAAGGTGCGTATAGCCAGGAAGTAAGTGGTTTTTGTATCGTTCGGAAAGGACGATCAATAAATCGAATAGTTCTTTGGTGTTCCGTACCGTATGTTCGATCGCACTGCGTGTGTAGAGCTTCAGATCCAGCAGCACCTGATCGTTGCGCGACCGGCCGCTGTGTATTTTTTTTCCGATGTCTCCCAATCTGCGGGTCAGCAATAATTCTACCTGCGAGTGTACATCTTCTACTCCGTCTTCTATGGAGAAGTTGCCCGCTTTTATTTCGGCGTAAATATTTTTTAATTCTTTCTGTAAAACAGGAAGTTCTTCTGAAGGGATAAGCCCGATACTTTCCAGCATTTGTGTATGTGCCAAGGACCCCAGTACATCGAACTCCGCCAGGTACATATCCAGTTCCCGGTCACGTCCTACAGTGAAGCGTTCTATTTCTTTGTTTACGTCTTTGTCTTTTTGCCAGAGTTTCATTTTCTGTGTTTGCTTTTTAAATAAGATACCAGATGCTAGATATCAGATACCAGATGAAATTTATTTTTGACTTAAGTGTTTTGTGACAATTGCCTCGTAAAAGCTGCTTAGCATTTTTCCAAGAGCTATATACTGCTCTGATAAATTATGAAAGACCTGCTTATTTGAAAGAGAACCTGTATTATAAAGGAAGTCCAGATGGACCTGAGTCTCATCACACTCGGCAATAGCAAAAGTAATAAAACGAAGAAAGTCATTTTTATAATTACGCCTGCCGTATCCTTCTACAATATTGGAAGTAATTGCTTTGGAAGAACGTCTTATCTGCCCTCCTTCTTCATATAACTCAAATCTTGGAAGCGTAAGACTCATCTTATGAACCTCGATTGCTAATTCCTTTGACATCTTATATACCTTAAGGTCTTTATAACTTTTAAACGCACTCATGGCAAAAAATAATTTAATTAAATTTATATCTAGTATCTAGTATCTAGTATCTAGTATCTAGTATCTAGTATCTTTTCTCCTTAAAGCAATTCCTCTAGTATCTTAATATACTTCTCAATCCCTTCTTCGATCTCGATCAGGTAAATGAATTCATTCGCGGAATGTGAGCGCGCAGAGTTTCCTGGACCCATTTTTACGGATGGTACCGGTACAAGTGCCTGATCAGAAGTAGTCGGAGAGCCGTATGGTTTTGCTCCCAGCTTGATGGCTGCTTTTACCAGCGCATGGTCAGGGTCGATGAAAGAAGGACGGAGACGAACAGAACGTGGATTTACTTCGGACTCAATATTGTCGTCAATGATCTTCAGTACCTCTTCGTTTTTATACATCTCAGTAATACGCACGTCGATCGTAAAGTGACAGCTCTCTGGTACTACGTTGTGCTGATACCCTGCGTTGATGATTGTCACCGACATTTTCATTGGTCCCAGGTGCGGAGATACTTTTTCGAAGCGGTGGTTCTTGATCCATTCGATGTCTTTGATCGCTTTGTAGATCGCGTTGTCGCCTTCTTCACGGGCAGCGTGTCCTGCTTTTCCTTTCGCCACACAATCAATCACCATCAATCCTTTTTCCGCTACTGCTATGTCCATGAGCGTTGGTTCTCCTACGATGGCAAAATCGATTTTCCCCAGTTCAGGATAGACCAGTTCCAGTCCGTCAAAACCGGAGATCTCTTCTTCGGCAGTGGCGGCCACACAAATGTTGTACTTCATATTCTCCCGGTTGTAAAAATGCCGGAAGGTAGCGATCAGCGATACCAGGCATCCCCCGGCATCATTGGAGCCGAGACCATACAGTTTGGCATCTTTGATAAAAGGATCAAAAGGATCATTGGTATACCCTGGATTTGGTTTTACCGTATCGTGGTGTGAGTTGAGCAGAATGGTCGGTTTGTTTGGATCGTAATATTTATTGAACGACCAAACGTTATTTTTCAGGCGTTTGGTTTCCATGCCATTTTGCACGAAAAAGTTATTTAAGATCTCCGCTGTTTTATCTTCTTGTTTGCTTAAAGATTCTGTGCGGATCAGATTTTTCAACAATTCCAGTGCGTCTTGTTGAAGGGTTTTCAAATCGGTCATTGTGTTTTATTTTTTGACTCAAGGTTTTAGGTTTGACGTAGTTGAATCTTTCACGTTATTTCTAAACAAAAAACATTCAATATTGAACGGTGAACGTCAAGCCTAAACTGCTCGAAATTAAGTAAACTATAGGAAATTGACTAAATAAATGGGGTGAAATTGGACGAATAGCCCAAAAGGATTATCTGACCCCGAAGGGAGTGGGGGTAGAGGGGGTGAAAATGATATATGCGTGATGAATTTGCATAAGACAAATGTAACAGATAGAAATGAAAGATACAAGCCCCTGGGGCAGGAGAAAAAACGGTAAGTGTGTTTCCTCTTGCTACGCTTACCGTTTGGGAGATTAATTAAAAAGTTTGGTTCCTTTTAATTCTCCTTTGTTGATGATATTGGTAAGGTCATCGGCATGACAGATCCTTACGGAAGTGACGCCAGACCGGATCGCATCGAAAGAATTATCAAGTTTCGGGATCATTCCTTTTGAGATGATTCCGGCTTCTTTCAGCGCAGTATATTTTGAAGGGGTAATTTCCGCAATTACAGAATCTTTATCTTCAAAGTTTTCCAAAACCCCTTTTAACTCAAAACAATAGATCAGGTGTACTTCAAAAAGGGCAGACATGGCTACTGAAGTGACAGAGGCCATTGTATCGGCATTCACGTTCAGCATATTTCCTTCTCCGTCGTGGGAGAGGGGGGCGATGATCGGGTAAAGCCCTGCATGAACAAGAGAAGCCAGTGTCTCTCCGTTTACCTGTTCTACATCGCCTACAAACCCGTAATCAATGTCGTTTTTAACCGGACGTTTACGGGACCTGATGATGTTGCCGTCTGCTCCGGTAAGCCCGATCGCATTACAGTTCTTTGATTGAAGCGAAGCTACTACTCTTTTATTGATCAGCCCACCATATACCATGGTGACAATTTTTAACGTTTCTGCGTCCGTAATTCTCCGTCCGTCCACCATCTTGGCTTCAATGCCCAACCCTGCACTGATATCGGTGGCTACTTTTCCTCCGCCATGGATGAGGATCTTTTTAGCATTTAAGGATGCATAGTCTGTCAGGAATTTGCTTAAGGCTTCTTCGTTGTCTATGATATTACCACCAATCTTGATGACGTATAATTTCTCCATTTTTATAAATACAAAAGCATGAAGGCACTAAGTTCTTAGTGCCTTCATGTTCTATCGTTAAAAGTTAGATTCCAATATTTTCTTCAACACCGCCTGCGCACTCCATAGTCGGTTGGCAGCTTCCTGAACTACCAGTGAATTCGGACCATCAAGAATTTCGTCGGCCAGTTCAATACCACGACGAACGGGTAGACAATGCATTACCTTGGCATCGTTCGTTCCTTTCAGTTTCTCATTGGTGATCATCCAGTTGCTGTCCATGGAAAGAACTTTTCCATAATCTTCGTAGGAAGACCAGTTTTTTACATAAATGTAATCGGCACCCGCCAGGGCTTTTTCCTGGTTGTATTCGATCTTTGCGTTGCCGCTAAACTCTTTGGCCAGTTCGTATCCTTTTGGATGTGTAATCGTGAAGTCCACGTCGTAAGCATTCATCCATTCTGCAAATGAATTGGGAACCGCCTGTGGCAAGGCTTTGATGTGCGGAGCCCAGGTAAGTACTACTTTCGGACGGGCTACTTTTTTTGTTTCTTCAATCGTCAGTACATCGGCGAACGATTGAAGTGGGTGTAGTTTGGAACTTTCCAGACTAACGATCGGCACACCTGAGTATTTGATGAATTTTTTGAAAAAATCTCCGGAGTAGTCTTCGTCACGGTCCAACAGTTTTGGAAATGAACGAACCCCGATGATGTCACAGTATTGGCCCATGACGGCGGCTGCTTCT
>CAYTGJ010000053.1:0-7410 GCA_964437245.1 uncultured Chitinophagaceae bacterium | reverse complement strand
ACGGTATTCTGGTTCATCACGATCCCGTCTTCCGTTTCCAGCGCCCAGCCTTCTTTGTCCATGTTCATCACCATGACGTTCATGCCCAGGTTCAGGGCAGCTTTCTGAGTACTCAGACGGGTACGCAGACTTGGATTCAGGAAAATGAGGCCAAGTGTTTTGTTTGTTCCTAAATTTTTATGTGCGTAAGGATTTTTTTTGAGCTCAAGTGCTTCTTTGATAAATGCCTTGAGGTCGGTCACATCTTTTACGGTGGTAAAATTTTTCATGGTCTGTAGCAGGTTTACAGGATTTTAGAATGATTAGAATTTGTTTTTTTATCTACTTCGGTTTTACCGTTTTATATCTTGGATTAAAGACTAATTTATATTGTAAACTTGTACTTCCAAAGTTAATGAGCAGGCCTTTTTCGAAGTTATAGGCAATTACATAATTTTTGGCTTGTGCCAGATGAACATCCTCAAGATTTATAACAGCTTTTAATTCAATTATTAATTTATCCTCTACTACAAAGTCTGCTCTCCTTGTTCCTACATCAATGCCGTTATAAAATATAACGTGTGCTTTTTCTCTTTGATGTCCGATGGATGCATTCTTCAATTCGAGCGCAAGACATCTTTGATAGATCTTTTCCTGAAAGCCATTTCCAAGAGTATTATGGACTTTCATGGCGCAACCTATTATTTTATAGGTTAATTCATCATTAATCATGATTACAAAAAATTAAAAATAGCAGAACCTTATTTCTTTAATTATACTAAAGGTAGAATTTAATTTAAAAATTCTAAAATCTTGTAAATCCTGTCTATTCTAAAATCCTGTAAATCCTGATCTAGACTTATTATTTGACAAGTACCTTACTCATCACTTCTTTAAATGCATTTAAGAAGAAGTCCGCTTCCTGTTTTTGCAGGTTTAATGCAGGCAGTAAGCGCATGGTGTTTTTATCAGAAGAAGAACCGGTAAAGATCTTATGGTCAAAGATCAGGCTGTTGCGTACGTCAGCACATGGGAAGTCCAGTTCTACTCCGATCATTAGCCCACGGCCACGGACCTCTTTTACTCCGGCAATTTTCTTTAGCTCACCTGTAAGGTAAGTACCGATAAAGCTGGCATTTTCCATGGTTTTTTCTTCCTGCATTACTTCCAGTACCGCCAGTGCCGCTGCACATGCCAGGTGGTTTCCTCCAAAGGTAGTTCCCAGCATTCCATGTTTCGGTTTCAGGTGAGGAGCGATCGAAATACCTCCGATCGGGAATCCGTTGCCCATTCCTTTGGCCATGGTGTATATGTCTGCGTTTACTCCTGCATAGTCGTGGGAGTAGAATTTACCGCTACGGCCGTATCCGCATTGCACAGAGTCAGCGATGTATACGGCGTTGTGCTGATCGCAAAGAGTGCGTATCTTTTTAAGGAAAGATTCAGTCGCTACATAGATACCGCCTACACCCTGGATCCCCTCTATGATGACGGCCGATATTTCTTCTCCGTGTGCCTTGAAAGCTTCCTCCAGCGCTTGTTCGTCGTTGTAAGGGAGAAAAAGGATATTGTCAGTCTGGTTTACCGGTGCTACAATGGAAGGATTATCGGTTGCCGCTACTGCCAGAGAGGTTCGTCCGTGAAATCCTTTTTTGAACGCAATGATCTTTTTCTTTCCATTGTGGAAAGAGGCCAGCTTTAGTGCATTTTCATTGGCTTCTGCGCCAGAGTTGCACAGGAAAAGCTGATAATCGGTTTTCCCGGAAACTTCTCCCAGAAGTTTTGCCAGCTCTTCTTGTATAGAAATGATCACATAGTTGGAATAGAATCCGATCTTATTCAACTGATCGTTGATTCTTTTTACGTAGTGAGGATGTGTATGCCCGATCGAAATTACAGCATGTCCGCCATACAGGTCAAGATATTTGATACCGTTTTTGTCCCACAGGTAAGATCCTTCTGCTTTTACAGGTTCTACATTGATCAGGGGATACACATCGAATAGTTTCATAATTTTCAAGTTTAAAGTAGAAGATTTAAAGTTTAGGGCTTTAAATCCGGCTATAATCTTAGGTTAGAATGCTGCTGCTTTTAGTTTTAATCCGGTCGTTTCCTCCAACCCGAACATCAGGTTCATATTTTGCACCGCTTGCCCGGATGCGCCTTTCAGAAGGTTATCGTTCATACTAACAATCAGCAGCTTGTTGTCGTGCTTTTCCAGGTAAATAAGGGTATTATTGGTATTGACCACTTGTTTCAGATCCGGATTCGTTTTGGATACATGCGTGAATGGATGGCCGGCGTAGTAGTCCTCATAGAGTTTGTAGGCTTCTTCCAGGGTACCGTCAAAGGTGGTGTACAGCGTAGCATAGATCCCCCGGGTGAAATCACCACGGAACGGTATAAAGTTCAGCGCTTTGTCAAGCGAAGGCTGTAGTTGCTTCATACTTTGAGTGATCTCCTTGATATGCTGATGTGTAAAGGCCTTGTAGACAGAGAAATTATTATTTCTCCAACTGAAGTGAGATGTAGAAGACAGGCTTTGTCCGGCCCCGGTAGAACCGGTAATGCCAGAGATATGTACTTCGTCCTTGATCAGTCCTTTGGCAGCCAGAGGATAAAGTCCTAATTGGATACAGGTAGCAAAGCATCCCGGATTGGCAATGTATTTCGCTTTTTTGATTTTGTCCCGTTGTAATTCTGCCAGACCGTATACGAAGTCTGTAGCCGTTAGCGGAAGAGAGTAGGTCGTGTTTTTTTCCTGCAGGCGGAAATCCTGGCTCAGGTCAATGATCCGGAAAGTGCTGCCGGTGAAGAATTCTTTGTTGGTATCTACAAATTTTACGGCATCTCCGTGTCCTACGCAGAGGAATAATACATCAATGTCTTTGGAGAGTGTTCCCGAAAAGGTAAGATCGGTTACGCCAAACAGATCGGTGTGTACTTTTGAAACCGGGTTTCCTGCATTGCTGTTGCTATGGGCAAACACAATGTTTACTTCCGGGTGAAATACTAAAAGCCGAAGCAGTTCACCTCCTGTATATCCTGCACTGCCTATGATTCCTACTTTGATCTTGCTCATATTTCTTGTTGAATTAGGATTTGTGTCCTTGTAGCATGTACGATGTACAAGGACACAAAGAATTATTGATTATCTGAATTGACCAGTCCGTGGAACATGGATTGGTTTGCGAGGATCTTGGAGAATCCGCGTACGTCGTCTCCGCTCCAGGCATTGTTCATTTCCCCGTAAGTACCGAATTTGGAAGACATCATATCGTAAGGAGAAGTGATGCCCAGAAGTTGGAAGTGAAGCGGAGCAAGGCGAACTCTTACCGAACCGGTCACGCTTTTCTGAGAATCTTCCAGGAATGTTTCAATATTTCTCATCACAGGCTCCAGGTATTGTCCTTCGTGAAGGAGTGTGCCATACCAGTTGGCCAGTTGATCTTTCCAGTACATCTGCCATTTGGTAAGGGTATGTTTTTCGAGAAGATGGTGCGCTTTAATGATCACGAGAGGAGCGGCAGCTTCAAATCCTACCCGTCCTTTGATCCCGATGATGGTGTCGCCCACGTGAATGTCCCGGCCTATACCGAACGGAGCAGTTATTTCACGAAGCCACAGGATGGCTCCCACAGAATTTTCGGCACGGGTACCGTTGATCCCGACAAGCTCTCCTTTTTCAAATTCAAGGGTGATCTCTTCCGGAGTTGTTTTCGTGATCTGAGTAGGCCATGCTTCTTCCGGCAGGTAGCCGTCCGGAGTCAGGGTTTCTTTTCCCCCTACGGAAGTTCCCCAGATCCCTTTGTTGATAGAATAGGCAGCTTTGGTCCAGTCGCGTACCACACCTTTGTTTTTCAGGTATTCGATTTCTGCTTCGCGGGATAGCTTATTGTCACGGATCGGAGTGATGATCTCCACTCCGGGGATCAGGATATGAAACACCATGTCAAAGCGAACCTGGTCGTTTCCGGCTCCTGTAGAACCGTGTGCTACCGCGTCGGCATTGATTTCTTTGGCATACTCAGCGATGGCAAGTGCCTGGAACATTCTTTCGGCCGATACCGAAAGAGGATAGGTGTTATTCTTCAGCACATTGCCGAAGATCATATATTTGATGCAGTCGTTGTAATATTTTGGAGTTTGGTATACGACCTTGTGGTGCGTTACTCCCAGCTCGTAAGCTTTTTTTTCAATATCGGCCAGCTCTTCTTCGCTGAACCCACCAGTGTCCACAATTACAGTATGGACTTCAAATCCTCTGTCTTCGGACAGGTATTTTACGCAGTAAGTAGTGTCGAGACCGCCGCTAAAGGCTAAAACCAATTTCTTTTTCATATTCCAATTTTAAAGTTTTAAAGTTAAAGCTTTAAACTGAAAAGTTGAAAGCAGAGCGTTTAAAACTTCGGCTTCCAACTTTAAATTTTACAAGTTTTTAACTTTTGTGATTATAACATTACAATTCGGGTAGTGTTCTTCTCCTTGTCCTGAAACCATTTGAAGAGTTTATGGGTTTTCAGCCGCTGCCACCTTTCGTAGAGCTTGGACTTTTTAATAAAATCCCATTTTTCTTCTTCTTTTTCCTTCGGATCGTACAGCATGCCGGTACAAAAGCACATTTTTTTGTCTTTACTTTCCAGGATCGGATAGTTGATACAACCTTTGCAGCCTTTCCAGAACTCTTCGTCGTCCGTGAGTTCACTGAAGGTTACTGCACGGTAGCCGAGTTCTGAATTGATCTTCATCACGGCTGCGCTGGTGGTAAGCCCAAAGAGTTTTGCATCCGGATACTTGGTGCGTGTCAGATCAAATGCTTTTTGTTTGATCTTTGTTGCCAGCCCGTATTTACGGTATTCGGGAACGACAATAAGTCCGGAGTTGGAAACATATTTACCATGTCCCCAGGTTTCGATATAGCAGAATCCGGCGAACTTCCCGTCTTTGGTAACGGCAATAACAGCTTTGCCTTCTTCCATCTTTTTACGGATGTAGTTAGGATCACGCTTCGCTATTCCGGTCCCGCGCACTTTGGCACTTGCCTCCATTTCCTGGCAAATCGCTTCTGCCAGGTGTAAATGCTGCTTTCCGGCAATTTGTACACTTATCTCAGACATTTTCAGTTAATAGTGATTAAAAGAAAATAATATTTTGTTCAATGAATTAATAAATTGTAATAGGAATAAATGATGGGATTTTTGCCACGTAGGCAAAAGAGTGCTGTATCGGCCTAAGGCCTGGGAGAAAAAGGGAAGCTGCTTCTTGCACACAAGGTGTGAGAAGAGAAAAAGAGGGCGGTATTTGTTGATATGCTTTTCATCTCTAAAATGCTGACGCAAACATAGGTTATAAATCGATTTTTTACAATAATCGTTCCGTTTTTTATCAGTATTTTTTTATGCTATTTGGGTACATTTCTGTACATCTGGAAACCGATCAGGGTAAAGAGGGTATTGGGGATCCAGGCAGCTACCAGCGGACTGATATCTCCTACATTGGCAAAATTCCGGCTTACGATCACCATCAGGATGTAAATGGCCGCCAGGATGAAGCCAAAAGCGATCTGAAACCCTGTTCCTTCACGGGATTTACGGGCAGAGACCACTACTCCGATCATGGTGAGAATGATGATGGCAAAAGGGTAGGTAAAACGCTCATACTTCTCTACCAGATAGACATTTACATTTTCTGCTCCCTTTTCCTGAAGGTCCTGGATATACTCCAGGAGGTCCGGGAGGGTAAAGGTGGAGTGAAGCATATAGCTGTTGCCGAAGTCCTTTGGAGAAAGATTGATTTTAAGGTCTTTGCTGGTCCCCTGAATGTAGGTCTCTTTTCCTTCACTGAGTGTGCGTTCAGAATAGGCGTCCATATGCCATACATGCTGAGTGGTGTCCCAACTGATCTTGTCAGTCTTCAGCTTGTAGATCATTTCGTTGTTACGGATTGTTTCCAGTGTGAACTGGTATCCGGTATTGCTGGTACTGTTGTAACTTTCCAGGTATATATAGGTTTCCGGAGCTATTTTCATGTGTACGTTCCTGCCTTCAAAAAAATATTCCCCTTCGAAATAGCGGTTCTCAAAATCCACGCGTCCTTTGTTGGCTTTGGGGATTACCCAGCCTATAAGAAAGAAGGTCCCGATCCCGATTAAAAGCGAGCCCAGGAAATAAGGGAACAAGAGTCTCTTGAAACTTACACCGCTGCTCAGGATCGCAATAATTTCCGTATGGGCGGCCAACCGTGCGGTTACAAATACTGTCGCAATGAATATGGTGATCGGACTCAGCATGTTGGCGATGTAGGGGACAAAATTGAGGTAATAATCCACTACTACGGCCTTGAATCCGGCTCCGCAGGAAAGAAAATCGTCCAGTCTTTCGGTGATGTCAATGACCACAATGACCGAGACCAGCAGGATCACTACAAAAAAGAAGGAGGTAAGAAATTTCTTTAATATATATAAGTCCAGTATTTTCATTGAAAGATCAAAGAAGTACCAAGTTAGTAAATTTGAGCCATACTTATAGTGACAATCATTATAGCCTTTGGGAAACCTGTTTGACCATTTTTTCTTTCCAATCCCGGAACGTCCCTTGTTTGATCTGCTCTCTCGCCTGGCCCATCAGCCAGAGGTAGAATGTCAGATTTTGGATGCTGGCAATCTGGGCGCCCAGTATTTCCTGGCTGATGATCAGGTGGCGCAGATAGGCTTTGGTATAAGAATCCTTCAGGAAAGAAGGAAGTTCCGGATCGATGGGTGAAAAGTCATTTTTCCATTTTTCGTTCCGGATATTGACGATCCCCTGTGAGGTAAAGAGCATTCCGTTCCGGGCATTTCTCGTAGGCATGACACAGTCAAACATATCGATGCCCAGGGCAATGCATTCCAGCAGGTTAGCAGGAGTACCTACTCCCATCAGGTATCTTGGTTTGTCTTTGGGCAGGATATTGGTCACGATCTCTGTCATGGCGTACATCTCTTCGGCCGGTTCGCCTACCGATAAACCTCCGATGGCATTTCCTTCCCGGTTCATCGAGGCTATGAATTCCGCTGATTTTTCACGAAGATCTTTATAGGTACTTCCCTGTACAATAGGGAAGAGTGTTTGTTGGTATCCGTATTTGGGATCTGTAGCATCAAACCGTTCACAACACCGCTTTAACCAACGGTGTGTCATATCCATCGAGTTCCGGGCATATTTGTATTCACATGGGTACGGAGTACATTCGTCAAAGGCCATGATGATGTCTGCCCCGATCGTACGCTGGATGTCCATGACGTTTTCAGGCGTGAACAGGTGTTTGGAACCGTCTATGTGCGAGCTGAAGGTAGCTCCTTCTTCTTTGATCTTTCTCCGGTCGGAAAGGGAGTATACCTGGTACCCTCCGCTGTCGGTGAGAATAGGTTTGGACCAGCCGTTGAACTTATGG
>CAYTGJ010000052.1:17074-28069 GCA_964437245.1 uncultured Chitinophagaceae bacterium | reverse complement strand
TGATTTGGTACCTGCGCTATAAAATAACCCCCATGGCCTGTCAGGGGACAAGATACGGCGCAGAAAATTTTATCCAGCATCTTGGATCTGGTATCTTGCTATCGCCGGATTGGAGACCGTAAACGGGTAAGTCAGTAGATCGATAGTTATTGCTATCGCCTGCTTTGGTATTAACCCAGGGCCACCTCTGCAATGATTGCCATGATGGCAGCCAGGATCAGTACCGCCAGCCGGCTGATCTTGAATTTGTGATCCGGACTGCTTTCGAAAAAGATCGTGGTGGAAATATAAAGGAAGTTTCCTGCTACCAGTGCAAACAGGAACTGGAAGATCGTTTCATCTACTTTCAATTCGTGAAACAACAGATCGCTGGTCAACAATCCTGCCGGAGAACACAGCGAATAGATGATTAATAGCAGGATCGCTTTGTATCGTTTATTTAATCCGAACAATAAAATGGAAATAAGGGCAAAAGATTCTGGGATCTTATGCAGCACCAGTCCTATCAGCAACGTATAAGCACCTTCATGCTCATGTGTATGAAAAGGATGCATGAGCAAAGTCCCTTCGAGAAACGAATGGAGGCAAAGGGAAATGAACATGGAATAAGGAAGGTGGCTGTGTGTATGACCGTGGTGTGAATGGTCATGATCCAGATGGATATGTCCGTGTTCGACACCGGAGGAAAAATATTCCAGGATCATTTGAAGGAAAAAACCAGCCAGTACATATACGCCCGTCAGGCGCAGATTGGTGGTCTCGTGAAAAAGCTCGGGAAGAATGTGGATGACCGTAATCGAAAACAGATAGGCGCCGCTGAAAGAAAGTAATATCTTAAACCGGTTGGTGTTTAAATTGGGGATTAACAATACTGCCAGTCCTGCCAGTAGGGTAGAGAAAAGAAGTACTGTAATGTTTACTATCATGTGTTTGTCTTTTTATTTTTCAGCAATTATGATCAACCGGTCTGATTTCTCCGGGTGGAAGGGATTTAATTGATAATCACCAAAAATATTTTTTACGTTCAATCCCGCAAAGTTAAAGTATTTCAGGAAATCTTCCTTATAAAGCATGCTTACCTTCTCCTGAAAATGAAATTCCCTGCCTTGATCAGAAAACAGAATGTCTTTGACAATGCGTTCGTTTTCGATGTGTTTTCGGATACAAAAAGTGATTCCTTCGATCGTTTTTGATTCTTCCGGGATCAGCGCACCAGTCACTTTTGTAATATTCATAAAGTCAATGACCAGTCTGCCGCCAGGTTTCAGTGCCTGGGCAAATGCGTTGACACATCGCTGGTTATCCATAGGGTCATCGAAATATCCGAAACTGGTAAAAATATTCAGGACCGCATCAAACTCATTCGTAGCAAAAGGCTCTCGCATATCGTGAATGAAAAACCGGAGAGTAGGATTGCTGAACTGCTGCGCATGATCGATGTTTTTAGGAGAAAGATCTGCTCCCGATACATTCAGCCCTTTTTGGTTCAGGTAGATACAGTGTCTTCCTTTCCCGCAGGGGATGTCGATAATGTGGGCTCCGGGAGGCAAGTTTAAATAATGGGTCAACTGATCAATAAATAATTCAGCCTCTTTCAAATCCCTGTTCTTGTAAAGAATGTGATAATAAGGGGAATCAAACCATTCACTGAACCAATCCATTGTGTATACCTCGTTGCCGGTTCCGGAAGAAACAGACAATCGTTTAAATTGTTTAATAATTCGCAAATTACGCTAAAACGGTCACCGATAACAAATAACCAGGAACTTTTAACTAACGTTCAAAATTAGTAATTTTACCTTATGCGTGAAGATTATTTAAAGGCTGATGACGAAAGCTTTTCTCCCGGAGACAAAGAGCTGGAAAAGGCATTAAGACCTTTGAGTTTTGAGGATTTTACCGGTCAGGAAAAAATAATCGAAAATCTGAGGGTTTTTGTAGGCGCAGCGCGCCAGAGAGGGGAGGCCCTGGACCATGTGTTGTTGCACGGTCCTCCGGGGTTAGGGAAAACTACTTTGTCGCATATCATCGCCAATGAGCTGAACTCTTCCATTCGGATCACCTCCGGCCCGGTGCTGGAAAAACCCAGCGATCTGGCTGGGTTGCTGACCAACCTGGAAGCAAACGATGTGCTGTTCATTGATGAAATTCACCGGCTCAATCCTGTGGTGGAAGAATACCTGTATTCGGCCATGGAGGATTATAAAATTGACATCATGCTGGATTCTGGTCCCAATGCACGTTCTGTACAGATCGGCCTGAATCCTTTTACACTGATCGGGGCCACTACCCGTTCAGGATTGCTTACTTCGCCGCTGCGTGCCCGTTTCGGGATCAATGCAAGGCTGGAGTATTATGATGCAAAACTGCTTTCGGATATTGTGAAACGTTCGTCCGGTATTTTGAATATGCCGATCGAAGAGAAGGCCTCTTTTGAAATTGCACGCCGGAGCCGTGGTACACCAAGAATTGCCAATAATCTGCTGCGTCGTACGCGGGATTTCGCACAGGTAAAAGGAGACGGTACCGTAACCCTTGACATTGCGAAAATGGCGCTTTCGGCATTGAGTGTTGACTCTAATGGACTGGATGAAATGGATATCCGGATCCTTACCACCATTATTGATAAATTCAAGGGCGGACCGGTAGGACTTACAACGATTGCCACGGCCTGTGGTGAGGAGGCGGAAACGATCGAGGAGGTATACGAACCTTTCCTGATCATGGAAGGCTATATCAAACGTACTCCCCGGGGGCGAGAAGCTACTCCTGCGGCCTATACACATCTGAAAAAAACACCTCCGGCAAGGTCAGGTTCTTTGTTTGATCTTCCCACCGAATAACGGGGGAGCTTACATTTCCTCCTTTCACTATCTTTATAACATGAAGTCCCGCTATACACAACTACTCAAAAACAAAGTCCGGGAACTGGGCTTTGAGTATTGCGGTATTTCCAAAGCAGAATTCCTGGAGGAAGAAGCCCCTCGGCTGAAACAGGCCCGGAATGGTACAATGGGATGGATGGAAAATCATTTTGACAAGCGATTGGATCCCCGATTGCTGGTAGAAGGGGCAAAATCGGTGGTTTCTTTGTTACTCAACTATTATCCGGAAAAAGAGCTTGATCAGTCAGATTATAAAGTTTCCAAGTATGCATACGGATTGGATTATCATGACGTGATCAAAGGAAAAATGAAGGAACTGGTCCAATATCTTCAGCAGGAAATAGGGGACATACATGGAAGGGCTTTTGTAGATTCTGCTCCGGTGATGGACAAGGTCTGGGCCAAAAAAGGCGGTCTGGGGTGGGTAGGGAAAAATACAAATCTGATCAACCGGGAAACCGGGAGTTTCTTTTTCATTGCCGAGCTGATTCTTGATATTGAGCTGGAATATGATGGTCCGATCAAGGATTATTGTGGCTCTTGTACCCGGTGCGTAGATGCCTGTCCTACCGATGCACTGAATACCCCTTATGTCATAGATGGGAGCAAATGTATCTCCTATTTGACGATAGAGTTAAAGGAGAATATCCCGGATGAATTCAGGGGAAAAATGGAAAACTGGATCTTTGGTTGTGATATTTGCCAGGATGTGTGCCCCTGGAACCGTTTTTCAAAGCAACATACACATACCGCTTTTGTACCTAAAGAGGACTTGGTAACAATGAGCAATAAGGATTGGGAGGAAATAACAGAGGAGGCTTTTGGCCTCCTCTTTAAAGGTTCTGCTATAAAACGATCCAAATATAAAGGAATTAGTAGAAATATTACCTTCGTTAAAAAGCGCTGAATTAATTAAAATACTGATTCAGGATTTGAAGATAACTTTCTCCGAATTGTTCGTAACACCACTTTTTTAGTTCCAAAACATCTTCTCTAAGAAGACTATTGACACTTTTTCTGAGTTCTCTTTCGAAAAGATGCTCATTAAAGCTAACTTTTTGGAGAATAATTTTTACGTAGTCTAACATAAGTACTCAGGTTATTGATTTGAAGTATGCAAATATATTACATCTAAAAATGATTACATAAAGTAACACATTATTTAATTTATAAGCAATAATTAACTGATTATTATTAGTTTTAAATTAATTTTGCTTAGTGGTTAAACGCAATATCTTTGAAGAAAGTTAAAAAATATCAAAAAAATATTGAAAAAATCCTTTTGTTGGTACTGAATATATTCATTTTCAGTACCAAAGCTTACGGCCAGGAAATCGACGTTATCCCTGGAAAAAACAAACTGGCACTTAACGAAAAGTTTACAATCACCCTTCATTTTCCCAGAGAGTTTAAACGGGAGTTTAAAGCCTATCATCACTACTTTTTTCCGGATATCGCTGATTTTGAAAAAGGGAAAACCATATACCTGGAAGAAGAGGATCCTAAAGCTTATAAGATTGTACAGTATTATACTCCCCGCAAACCAGGTACTTTTGTTGTTAATCCGGTGCGGATCAGGATAAAAGATAAGCTTTATGCTTCTGAAAGGGTGGTGGTAAAGGTTTCTGCTGAAAAAAATCCTGCCGCAGAGCCGGAACCGGAGACCAAAAAAGAAGAAGACCTGGAATTTGATGAACCCAAACCGGATGCTTTTTTTGAAGTAGAGTCTTATAAATCAAATGTATATGTAGGAGAAGGGTTTGGCCTTTCTTTCTCTTTTCTGATCGCAGCGCAGAACAAAGCTGAACTGACCTTTATTGACCTGGGGGAACAACGGAAAGAGTTTATTAAAAAATTAAGGTCAATGGGCTGCCTTGTAGAAGATCTGTATGTGCCTGAAGAATTGAAACTGGATACGGTGATCCTGAAGGACAAGAAATACCATCAGTGGAAGTTGTATGAAGGAGTGTTTTTCCCGATTGATTCCAATAATATTAAAATTCCGCCTCTTGAATTTTCGGTATTAACCTATGCCCTGTCTAAAAACAAAAATGAGAGCATGGAACGCAAACCTCTGGTCAAGTCATTCGCTTCTAAACCATTGTTTATAAGAGTGATCCCAGTACGCCAGAACAAAGGTAAAGAACAGCTTCCGGTAGGTTATTATAAGTTGAATGAACATATAGAGCCTCACAAACTTTATACAGGAAAAAGTTTTAAATACACGTTTACAGTTATTGGAGAGGGGAATATTGCCTCCTTACCGGAGCCGGTGGTCGTAATGAGCGAATATTTTGATATTTATGCTCCGAGGGTGACGCAGGAAATATTTCGCCAGCCGGGGAAAATAGTGGGGCAGAAAACATTTACCTACTATGTTACCCCGAAAGAGCCGGGAGAATTTTCCCTTTCTCACTTTTTTAGATGGCCTTATTTTAATACCGCTTACGGAAAAGTGGATACGTTAAGTTCTTCACTAAGTTTGAAAGTGCGTGGCGAAAGCCTGAAAAATAACTATATTTCGGTCAATAATCCCGGGGATTTTTACAGCAGGATCAATACAGACAGCAATCGATGGAGTACACTCTCCAAAGAGAGTGATCTTAAATTCTGGACAAATGTCTCCATATTGTGTATGTTAGTGCTTACTGCAGTTTTAGTGTTAAAAAAATGAGTAATAGTTTCGGAAAAATTTTCAAGATCACCACGTTTGGTGAATCGCATGGAGTGGGTGTTGGGGTCGTGCTGGAAGGATGTCCTGCAGGATTAGAGATCAGCGAAGAGTTTATACAATACGAACTGGGAAGAAGAAAACCCGGTCAGTCTAAAATAACCACACAGCGAAAAGAAGAAGACAAGATACAGATTCTTTCAGGAGTATTTGAAGGGAAAGCTACTGGTACACCGATTGCCATGGTGGTTTTCAACGAAGATCAGCGCAGCAAGGATTACTCACACATCGCAGATAAATACCGGCCTTCTCATGCCGACTATACTTACCAGGAAAAATACGGGATCCGTGATTACAGAGGAGGAGGAAGAAGTTCCGCCCGCGAAACGCTTGCCAGAGTTGCTGCCGGAGCCGTGGCGAAACTGTTTCTGAAAACAATAGGCGTAGAAGTGATCTCTTATGTTTCACAAGCCGGAGGCCTGAAACTGGAGAAACCATACCAGGAGCTGGACCTTGCCAGGACAGACGATACAATTGTACGCTGCCCGGATCCTGAAATGGCAGAAAAAATGATCGAACTTATAGATCAGGTGCGCAAAGACCAGGATACGATCGGAGGAGTGGTCTCCTGCGTGATCAAAGGATGTCCGGTAGGGTTGGGTGAACCTGTTTTTGATAAATTGCATGCAGAGCTTGGAAAGGCGATGTTGAGCATCAACGCGGTAAAAGGATTTGAATACGGTAGTGGATTTGAAGGGATTGCCCTGCGCGGGTCAGAGCATAACGATGAGTTTGTGATCGAAAACGGGAAAGTACATACCCGTACAAATTTCTCAGGTGGAGTGCAGGGAGGAATTTCCAATGGAGAGGATATCTATTTCAGGGTTGCGTTCAAACCGGTGGCTACCATCATGAAAGATCAGGATAGTGTAAACCAGCAGGGAGAGGCAGTAACCGTATCCGGCAAAGGAAGACACGATCCATGCGTGGTGCCGCGTGCAGTACCCATTGTAGATGCCATGGCTGCCCTGGTGATCGCCGATTTCTTTTTGAGAAACAAAGTAGTAAAGTTATAACAGAGGGTACGTTGCAGAGAAGGTAACCTCCTTTGGAGCGCACAGGCAGCATTATTATTGAGGCAGACAGAAAGTCTGTGATCGTTCTTGTTTCACCTCCTGAGGGTAATTTTTCGAATGGGAGTTTTGCATTTGTAAAAAGAAACCGTCTAATATTGATACGCTATGCCTAAAATTAATCTTACGCTTCAGATTTTTATTGCCATGCTTTTAGGGATTGGAGTAGGATACTTCTTTCCTGACATGGCTCCTGACCTGAAAATCCTGAGCGATATTTTTCTGAGACTGATCAAAATGATCATTGCTCCGTTGGTCTTTTCCACGCTGGTAGTAGGCATTGCCAAGTTGGGAGATTTTAAAACTGTAGGAAGGATTGGCATCAAGACATTGTTGTATTTTTACTTTGCCACGATTCTGTCCCTTACCCTTGGATTGATCCTGGTCAATATTTTCAAACCCGGTTTGATGATGCAGCTTCCGCTTCCGGAAACAGGGACAGAAACGGGCGTATCGGATTCTACCGGCAGTCTTTTAGACTTTGTCTATAGAATGTTTCCTACGAGCTTTTTCGACAGCATGGCAAAAAATGACATTCTGCCGATATTGATCTTCTCGGTCTTTTTCGGAGTAGCGCTTTCGGCGATCGGAGAGAAGGGGAAACCTATTGTGACGGTGCTGGATTCATTGGCGGAAGTCATGTTCAAAGTAACCAGCTATGTCATGTATTTTGCGCCGATCGGTGTATTCGGAGCGCTGGCTGCCAATATAGGAAAGCAGGGAGTAGGGATCCTCTCCGGATATTTGTATCTGATCGTATGTTATTACGGAGGATTGCTCTTCTTTTGTTTTGTGATCCTCGGCCTGATTTGTCGTGTCGCTGGGATCAATTTCTTTAATTTATTTAAAGTAGTAAAAGAACCGGCATTGATCGCCTTCAGCACGGCTACTTCTGAAAGTGCTTTCCCAAAGCTGGTCATGGCCCTGGAAAAATTCGGTTGTCCGCCCAAGATCGTCGGCTTTGTGTTGCCCTTGGGTTACTCCTTTAACCTGGACGGATCGATGATGAATATGACCTTTGCCACCATGTTTATTGCGCAGGCTTATGGAATGAATATTACGATCGAACAACAGATCACCATGATGCTGATCCTGCTGCTGGCCAGCAAAGGCGTTGCAGGAGTTCCCCGGGCCTCCCTGGTGGTCGTGGCGAGTATGCTGAGTACTTTTAATATTCCGGGAGAAGGATTACTACTCCTGCTGGGGATTGATCAGATACTGGACATGGGACGTTCGGCCACCAATGTTTTTGGCAATGCCGTAGCTACTTGTGTGGTCAGTAAATGGGAAAAGCAGTGATTTGTTTTTTTACACTGTAACTATTAACTTGTTAGAGATAACACCGGAAAAACTAAAATCTCTCTATGACCCTGCTATTCATCGTTTTCCTATTGCTCCAGATTACCGCTTTCTTAGTGGCCAGAAAAGTATACATCGTGTTGAAATCCCGAGAGAATAGGTATGCCCTGCTGATAAGCACTATTTCTTTTCTAATAGTGTGTATGCTGTTGGGAGCTATATTTTTAAGTATCGTGCTTCACAACATGGATTTTGGGAGATGACCTGCCCGCCGGGCATTCCTGTAGATAATATATTCTGCTACCAGGAGGTTAGGCACAAAGCCCAGCCAGGCGTCGATCATGTACAGCGTGACGGGGTCAATGGTCAGTGTGTTGGATAGAATAAGTTTCCAGCTACGGAGCGTGATGGCGGAAAGTGTCAGCGCATAACTTCTGATCATATAATTTTTATGGCTTTGAACTGCTCCTTTGCGAATGTCGATGAACGCTCTTAAGGTAAAATAGAACCAGAGTATATCCAATATAAAAAATGCTGTTTTGGACGGAAGAAAGCCGTTGGCATAGTAGGCCATGATCAGTGCCGCCGGGAAGTTGACAAGTAGAATATTGCCTACGTAGAGCCGCCCCATTGCCCGGTGCAGTTTTTTATACTTTTGTTGTATTTCGCCTGAAAATTGTGTGAACCCTGCGACCAGGCAGAAAATACTGGAGAATACGTGAATGTAGAAGGCAATTCTCCAGGTCATGATAGGAAGGTATTCCTGTTTTTGTTGTAGAAACGCTACGTTTGTTTCAAAACCTGCATACAGGAGAATAGTGCGGGCCATTAAGAAAGTAGCGAGGCATAGAAGAGAGTAGAATATAAACGTTTTAAATATGTCGGATAAAATACTTTTCACACAGTGGAGATTCAGAAACATCAAGGTACTAAATTTTTTTGCTCTAGTCTATGATTTGCTACCTGTACTATAAAATAATCCCATGGCCTGGTTTGGGGGCCATAGCGGTCAACGTTATATTAAGCGGTAACGTTCTGATAGGACGCCACAGGTCATTCCTTAAGTTGATGATCATGGCCAGTGGACAAGCCACGGACCGCATTCAATCATAAACTAGAACCATTTTTTAAAATACATTATCCCTATGAACGTGAATCTGGTATATTGGATCAAGCATCTGGCATCTTAAAAAGATCTTAAACGTTATCCCGGCTACGCTGAAATTTTTATCTTTGTGCGTAAGAACCATTTTTTTAAACTATTTTTAGTATGCAAAACGAATTACACATCTTGACAAAAGAAGAAGTCCTCAAAAAGTATTTTGGCTATCATAGTTTCCGGCCTTTGCAGGCAGAGATCGTAGAAGCGGTGCTGGAAGGGAAAGATACGCTGGTACTGATGCCTACAGGAGGTGGTAAATCACTCTGTTTCCAGGTGCCTGCCCTGGTCCTGCCAGGGTTAACGGTTGTGATCTCCCCGCTGATCGCATTGATGAAAGACCAGGTACAGGGGTTGAAAGCGAATGGAATTGAAGCGGCTTTTATCAATAGTAGTCTTTCTTCTGCCGAGCAGTTCAGGATCGAAGAAGAGTGCAGGCAGGGAAAGTTAAAGTTGTTGTACATCTCTCCCGAACGATTGTTCAGCAACAATTACCTGGAATTTATCAAACAATTAAACATCAGTCTCTTTGCGATCGACGAGGCTCACTGCGTGTCGTTCTGGGGGCATGATTTCCGTCCGGAGTATACACAGCTGAATATTCTGAAGCAACAGTTCCCTTCTGTGCCGGTGATTGCCCTGACCGCTACGGCTGATAAAGTGACCCGGAAGGACATTCTGCGGCAGCTTAACATTGAGGATGCTATAGTGTTTATTTCATCGTTTGACCGGCCTAATCTGAGTCTTACGGTTTTGCCGGGGAGAAAACGAATACAATATATCAAAGACTTTATAAGCGGACGTCCCGGACAGCCGGGAATAGTCTATTGCCTTTCCCGGAAAAGTACGGAGGAGGTAGCTGAAAAACTCCGGCAGGAGGGGATCGTTGCCAAACATTATCATGCCGGGATGCCCAATGAATATCGTTCCCGAACCCAGGACGAATTTATCAAAGACGATATCCAGGTGATCTGTGCTACGATCGCTTTCGGAATGGGAATCGATAAATCAAATGTCCGGTGGATCATTCATTACAATCTGCCTAAAAATATAGAAAGCTTTTACCAGGAAATAGGAAGGGCCGGAAGAGATGGCCTGGCTTCTGATACAATATTGTTTTACTCTTTTGCCGACTACATTATGCAGCAGGATATGCTGAAAGAGCTGACGGGAGAAAGACGGGAATTGCAGGAGGCCAAGCTGGACAGGATAAAACAGTATGCCGAATCTGAAATTTGCCGGAGAAGAGTACTGCTGAGCTATTTTAACGAAGTAGCGGACCATGATTGTGGGAACTGTGATGTGTGTAAAAATCCTCCCACTGTTTTTGATGGAACGGTACTTACTCAAAAAGCATTGTCTGCCATTGCCAGAACAAATGAAAAAATATCCATGACAGTACTGGTGGATATTTTGCGTGGCTATCATACACAACAGGTCCGGGAGAAGGGATACGACCAGATCAAAACATTTGGCGCTGGGAAAGACGTGAGGCCGGAAGAATGGAATGATTATATCCTGCAGATGCTGAACAGCGGAGCGATGGATATAGCTTACGACGAAGGACATGCGCTGAAGCTGAATGAAAAAAGCAAAGCTGTACTGAAGGCAGAGCAAGCTGTAAAACTTGTTCGTTTTGTACCCTATGCACAGAAGATTCAGAAGCAGGAAGAAGCGGCAGAGAAAACAAAGACGAAAAAGGAAATTCTCCGGGATGCCTTGTTTGAGCGGCTTCGTAAACTTAGAAAGGAGCTTGCCGACGGACAGAATGTTCCTGCGTATGTGATTTTCAGCGATGCCACACTTTCGGAGATGTCTTCTTTAAGGCCTATGACCGAGCAGGAAATG
>CAYTGJ010000052.1:9859-17064 GCA_964437245.1 uncultured Chitinophagaceae bacterium | reverse complement strand
GAGCAGGAAAGGCTGACTGTTTCCGGCGTGGGAAATACAAAATATAATTTATACGGAGAATATTTCCAGAATGAGATCAAAGCTTTTGTGAAAGAACAGGTACAACAAGGAGCAAAAGTGGAAGGCGGTACGTATCTGGTGAGTTACGAACTCTACAAAGAAGGAAAAACAGTGGACGAAATTGCTGCTGTCCGCCACCTGTCGGCTTCTACCATTATTTCCCATTTGGTAAAATTGTACGACGAAGGAGAAAGTATTGATCTGAAAGTATTTGTAAAAAAACAGGAGTACGAGCAAATTATAGCAAAGGCAAATGAATTAGGGATCAAAAAAGAAGATGCGATGAAGCCTCTTTTTGAGTCGCTTGAAATGAAATACGATTACGGGAAAATAAAAGCCGCCATGAGCATTGCGGCACGGGAAGGGTTTGATAAATAAACAGTGAACAGTAAACAGTAAACCGGAACAGCTTGTCAGGGTACAAGAAACAGGCAGGTCGCGGGGAAACATTGCCGGAGCGGGTTTGGTTAAGTACAGTAAGAATAATAACAAAATAATACTTTATGATAGAAAATACATTAGGCACCGGTTCACGCATTCAGCATCGTACGTATGGAGAAGGAATCATCGCAGGAACAAAACTGAATAAATACAGGATCAGTTTTTTCGGGAAAGGAATTGTAGAAATACCACAGGATTCCGAAGAGCTGGAAATTTTGGAAGAACTGGCTCCGGAAGAAAGAATGATCAGTGTGGACGATGTGGAAACTACCCTGATCGATATTTTAAGAAAATGGTCGGACGTGACTGAAGTAGTACCCCTGGCCGATAAATGGAGAAAAGGTACCATGGTATTGAAATCTATGGACGATTCTCTGAAGCCTAAAGAGATCCCTCTGGAAACCTTTTTTCATAAGATCGTGATGCTGCGTGATCGCCTGAGAGTACTGGAACAGAAGATCAATGCGCATTCACGATTGGAAGATGCGGAGAAGATAGAAATGCAACAATACATTACCAGAATTTATGGTTCTCTTACTACGTTCAACGTATTGTTTAAAAATCAATCGCAGGTATTTGTAGGAGAAAAATCAAAAGAGTAATAAAGCAATTAATCCCCGGAACTTACGATCCCGGGGATTAATTACAGGTTTAATAAAATTCTTTCGGTACGATCTCTTTTTCCGGAAGCGCTTTGAAGTATTCATAGGTGATCTTCAATCCAGTGGCGCGGTCTACCTTTGGTTCCCATCCCAGGATTTCTTTTGCTTTTGAAATATCCGGTCTCCTCTGTTTGGGGTCGTCGGTAGGCAGAGGTTTATAGACAATTTTCTGATCGGTTCCGGTCAGCTTGATGATCTCTTCTGCAAATTCCTTAATGGTGATCTCCACCGGATTCCCGATGTTGACCGGGTAAGGATAGTCGCTCATCAGCAGGCGGTAAATTCCTTCTACCAGGTCATCTACATAGCAGAACGAACGTGTTTGAGAACCATCGCCAAATACCGTGATGTCTTCGCCACGGAGCGCTTGTCCTACAAAGGCAGGAAGGGCACGTCCGTCGTTCAGGCGCATTCTTGGCCCGTAGGTATTGAAAATTCTTACAATTCTTGTTTCCAGCTTGTGGAATGTATGGTAAGCCATGGTCATGGCTTCCTGGAAACGCTTGGCTTCATCGTATACCCCGCGTGGTCCTACCGGATTTACATTCCCCCAATACTCCTCTGGTTGTGGGTGTACAGTAGGGTCTCCATATACTTCGGAAGTGGAAGCGATGAGCATCCTGGCATTTTTAGCTTTTGCCAGGCCAAGAAGATTGTGCGTTCCCAGCGAACCTACTTTGAGGGTTTGGATCGGGATCTTCAGATAGTCGATCGGACTGGCAGGAGAAGCAAAATGTAGAATATAATGCAACTCGCCGGGTACGTGTACGAACTTGGAAACATCATGGTGATAAAATTCAAAATCCGGGAGTTTGAATAGATGTTCAATATTTCGAAGGTCACCCGTGATCAGGTTGTCCATAGCGATCACATGATATCCTTCTTTGATGAAACGATCACAAAGATGGGAGCCCAGAAAACCGGCTCCACCGGTGATCAAAACTCTTTTTTTAGTGGTAGACATGGTATGAGCTTTTATTTATGAATTCGTTACGGGTTGACGTCCTATAGATTCGTAGTGGAATCCCAGCTCGCGCATCTGCTCGTTGTCAAAAAGATTTCTGCCGTCGAAGATAACTTTGCTTTTCATCAGAGAAGTCATTTTGTCAAAATCGGGTTGGCGGAACTCGTTCCATTCGGTGGCAATGATCAGGGCATCGGCATCTTTAAGTGCTTCGTATGATTTTTCGACAAGCGTTATTTTATTCCCCATGATCTTACGAACGTTGTCCATCGCTTCCGGATCGAATGCTTTTATGGAAACTCCTTCGTCAAGGAGAGCCTGTATAATTTCAAGAGCCGGAGCTTCCCGGATATCGTCTGTATTAGGTTTAAAGGCTAAACCCCACACCGCGATCTGTTTCCCTTTCAGCGTGCCGTTAAAATGTTTTTTTAGTTTGGGAAGAAGGATGGTCTTTTGTTTTTGATTTACCTCCATCACCGCTTTCAGGATCTTAAAATCAAACTGGTAGTCGTGAGAGGTTTTGGCCAGGGCTTTTACATCTTTAGGAAAACAGCTCCCTCCGTAGCCTGTTCCGGCATATAAAAATTGCTTGCCTACTCTGCTGTCGGAACCGATGCCTTTCCGGATCTTATCGACGTCTGCTCCCACGATCTCTGCAAGATTGGCTACTTCATTCATGAAAGAGATCTTCATGGCAAGAAAAGCATTGGCTGCGTATTTGGTCAGCTCTGCCGATTTTTCGTCCATGATGTAAATAGGATTTCCCTGGCGGACAAATGGGGCATAAAGCTTTTCCATTATTTTTTTTGCCTTTTCCGAACTTGTTCCTATGACCACCCTGTCCGGTTTCATAAAATCATCGATCGCCATTCCTTCACGTAGAAATTCCGGATTGGAGACTACATCAAAATCAACATTACAGTTCCGGGCAATGGCCCCTCTTACTTTTTCAGAAGTGCCTACGGGTACAGTACTTTTGTCTACGATTACTGTGTATCGCTCCAGCAACGGCCCTAATTGTTCGGCAACTTTCATAATATAGCTAAGGTCTGCGGAACCATCTTCTCCCGAAGGAGTAGGCAGCGCCAGGAAGATGATCTCTGCTCCTTTGATCCCTTCGGCAAGACTGGTAGAAAAATGAATTCTGCCTTCTTCTATATTCCTTTTAAAAAGATCTTCAAGTCCGGGCTCATAGATAGGAACAAACCCGTTTTTCATTTTCGCTATTTTCTCTGCATCAATGTCAATACAGGTTACGTTGTTTCCGGTCTCTGCAAAACATGTACCGGATACAAGTCCGACATACCCGGTGCCTACTACTGCAATTTTCATTTGTTTTTGATTGATTATTAGTGTCAAAAATATACTTTATTGCATAAAAATGCTAATATTGAACGAACGCTTGTAACTAAAAAACAGCGATCAGCGTTTTTAACCAAACAAAAAAGATTTTTATGGATCTTACAATAAATGAAAACCAGCAGATGATCTCCCGGATGGTGCGTGATTTCGGAGAAAAACACATACGTCCAAAAATGATGGAGTGGGATGAAAGTCAGGAGTTTCCGGTAGAAGTATTTAAAAAGCTCGGAGAACTTGGCTTGATGGGAGTGCTGGTACCGGAGGAGTATGGCGGGGCAGGACTTGGGTATTTTGAATATGTGACAGCGATCGAGGAGCTGTCAAAAATCGACGGTTCTATCGGACTTTCCATGGCAGCTCATAATTCGCTCTGTACCGGACATATTATGTATTTTGGGAGCGAAGCTCAGAAAAAGAAATACCTTCCTAAACTCGCTTCTGCAGAATGGATTGGTTCATGGGGGCTTACAGAACCCAATACAGGATCGGATGCGGGGAATATGAAAACAGTGGCCGTAAAAGACGGAGATTACTGGGTGATCAACGGCGCTAAAAATTTTATCACGCATGGAAAAAGCAGCAATGTATGTGTATTGATCGCACGTACATCTGAGCCCGGAGCACACCGCTCCGCTACTGCGTTTATCATAGAAAAAGGAACTGCAGGATTTACACACGGAAGAAAAGAAAATAAGCTGGGGATGCGTGCCTCCGAAACGACTGAATTGATCTTTGATAACTGCAGGGTACATAAAGACCAGGTGCTGGGGACAGACGGAGACGGATTTATCCAGGCCATGAAAGTACTGGACGGAGGAAGGATCTCCATTGCAGCGCTTTCCCTGGGCATCGCTCAGGGAGCTTACGAGGCAGCGCTGAAATATTCTCAGGAGCGTGTCCAGTTTGGGAAACCGATCTCGTCTTTTCAGGGAGTTTCCTTTAAGCTGGCTGATATGGCGACAGAGATCGAAGCGGCCCGTTTGCTGATCTACCGTGCTTCGGATATGAAAAACAAAGGAATGGTGATGACGAAAGAATCAGCAATGGCCAAGTTATATGCTTCTGAAGTAGCCGTAAAAGTTGCCAACGATGCGTTGCAGATTTTTGGAGGATATGGATATACCAAAGATTATCCCGCCGAAAAATTTTACCGGGATGCCAAACTATGTACGATCGGGGAAGGGACTTCAGAGATCCAAAAGATTGTTATTGCCAAGCATTTGTATAAGTAATGCTTTTTAGCACAGTCCAATGAGCTGGTCGATGCACAGAGGGGAAAAACTTTTAGTATTCTTAACGGGTGTAGGCAGTATAGGCTTTGCTTTTTACTATCACGAAAAACTGGGAGGAGCACTTTTTTTACTGATTTGTGGCATCGGAGTGTTTGCGACAGCGCTGGGGTTTGGCGTACTCTACGAAGAAGGGATTGAGATTGATGAAAAAAATAAAAGAGTCAGAGCCTACAAAAGTTTTATGACGATTAAAAATGGCCAATGGGAATCGTTGTCTGTATTTAACAGAATCATTTTTAGAGAGTATTCATTTGTGACGAAACGAAAATCAGCCACCGGTGGCATCTTTTCTACTGAAAAAGGAAAAGAATACCAGGTATACCTGGCAGGAAAGCCGGGGAAAACATTAAAACTTTATGTCTCATCTGACAAAAAACGCATGCAGGGCCGGGCGGAGTACCTGGCCGATGCATTGGGATTATCGTTGCAGGAGGTTTATCATTAAGGTCGTTTCTTCCGGATGTTTTATAGTGGCGTATTGAAAGCCACACTCCATCCACATTCGAAGACTTCTTCCGGAGCAATGGACTGTATTCCCGTTTTGTCTTCCAATACGCCATTGTGGTCTGTGAAATCGGCAATCCCATACCAGGGTTCGATGCATACAAAAGGTCCTGGCTTGGACCATATCCCTAAAAACGGATAGCCGGCAAAATGGAACCTGAAAACTTCCCCTTTTTCTTTGTGCTTCAACGATATATAGTCCGACTGGTAATTTTTGAAAACCAGGGCGTCGTTTTTAAAAAGCTCGTACGACAAAGGGATCTTTGTTTCCTGACGAAGACAGGGGACTGTATCGTTGCTGATCAGGCCGTCTTTCAGAACATGAAGGTCCAGGGTTTCCGGTTGACTGAATTCAAGGAAGTAATCTTCATATTTTTCACCCTGATGCAGCGGACAAGTGAATCCTGGGTGTGCTCCAAGAGAGAAATACAGCGTCGAATCCTGGCGATTGATGACTTTATAGCCTACCGCAACCGTTCGCCCTTTTAATTCATAACTGATTTGTAACTCAAACTGATAGGGGTAGAGAAGAAGAGTTTTGTCTGAGTATTCCAGGGAAAGTACAATTTTATCGCCCGAGGAAGAAACCGTTTTAAAATCCAGGTCCCGGGCAAATCCATGTTGAGGAAGAGAGTAGGTTTTTCCTCCCGACTGATACATATTGTCTTTCAGACGGCCCACAATAGGGAATAAAACAGGAGAATGCCTGCCCCAAACACTTGGATTTCCTTCCCACAAGTACTCTGTTCCTGATCTTAAATCAAGAATACTGCATAATTCAGCTCCTGTTTCTTTAATGGAGACGTTTAGCTGATCGTTTACAAGATGGATCATTTTCTGATATTTTTTCAAAGAAAGAAATTATTGAACAATATTCAAATCTTATGGCGGATTGATTCCGTGAGACTATTTTAGAAGAATTTTCCCTCTTCCAGAGGAACTTAATGATTCTAAAGCCGTAAATGAATGGAATAGTATTTAAAGAGATATTATTTATAGGTATTAATGTGAAATACCTTTTATGAAAAATGCTTTTAAGATGTTTTTTGCAAGATTGTAAGCGTAATTAAAGAGATATAAAATAGCTCTTTTTAATACCGTTTTAAATACCTTGAAATAAAAGTTTTTATGAAAAGATGTAAAAAATTATTGGTTCCATATAAATTTATTGAAAAGAGAAACGAAACGTTTGTTTAGTTAGCTTTAGTATTAGTTGTTTAGTTAATAGCCCCTTCCTTCCCTATTCGGGGAGGTTGGGTTTATTGAAAAGAGAAAACATTTATAACGATATAATAAGTGAAAATGAAGAGGTTATTACCGATACTGCTCGTCCTAGGTTTTTTTACCAGTGTAAAAGCTCAGGATCCGACCCTGAAGGATACCATGAGACATCAGGATATAGATGTAGCGCCCGTCTGTAAGCAGATCATTGGCTATTATCCTTCCTGGCAGATGTACAAAAGGGGAGGACTTGTAGTACCAGCGACTCTTGACTATGAGAAATATACAATTTTAAATTATTCATTTTTTGCTCCCGATACTCTTGGAAATCTGAAAGGAATAGATGCCTGGGCAGACAGTATTCTTCTGAGAGGTAAAATCGACTGGGGAACTAGTACCAATGATTATTATTTCTATTACCCCAATACATCACTGATTGACATTGCACATGTGTGGGGAGTAAAGGTGATGGTTTCCATCGGAGGATGGACGCTCTCGGATGATTTCCCTAAAATTGCCGCTGATCCTGTAAAACGCGCCCACTTCGCTTCAGAATGCGTACGCTCTCTCCGGGAATACAAGTTTGACGGAATCGACATTGACTGGGAATATCCGGGATATGCCGAACACAAGGGGACTCCCGAAGACAAGGAAAACTTCACTTTATTAATGCAGTCCATCCGCGACTCAATAGATGCT
>CAYTGJ010000052.1:3701-9849 GCA_964437245.1 uncultured Chitinophagaceae bacterium | reverse complement strand
GCATCTATTGAGTCGCGGATGGACTCAATAGATGCTTACGGAAAGAAAATAAAATACAAATTTTTACTCACAGCAGCATTCGGAGCCAACAGCTCTAACATGGAACACATCGAATGGGATAAGATCAAAAACATTTTGGATTACCTGAACCTTATGACCTATGACTATAACGGTACCTGGAGTGAAGATGCTAACCATCAGACGGCACTTTATGAGCCGAAGCAGGGAACGGGAAGTTTGGATAACTCTTTCCGATTACTGACAGGACAATATGGTGTAGGTCCTGAAAAAATAAACATGGGAGTAGCATTTTATGGAAGATCGCTCCTGATGAAAGGACCTGATGAAGATATTTACAGTAAGAACCATCTCGGGCTTCAGGACAGTATTACGTACGCTACCGACCTTGGAATGCCACAGTACTATGATATTCTTTTGAAAATGAAACATTTTGAGCGGAGATGGGACAGTACCGCTCAGGCTCCTTACCTGATCGGTAATCCAGGTAAACGTCATACATTCGTCTCTTACGACGATGAACAGTCCGTAAGGCTGAAAACCCAGTATGTAATGAAAAAAGAATCTGCCGGGGTGATCATCTGGGATATTACCGGCGATTACATAGAGAAATCAGAAGGGTCTGGTGCAATTAAAGGAACTCCGCTAGCGAATATAATTTACGATGTATTTCAACCTTGTCGTAAAAGACAAATCAAGAAAAGATGGAGATAAACCATTGATAGTGTTAAACGATCATAAATAATTAAGCGAATAATGTCAGTAATACTAAAAATAAAAATGATACAAAAGATATTCAAGCCGGCATGTATTCTGCTACTGGTTTTGGCTTCGTCCTTTTCTTATGCAAAAGGCCCTGCCGACAGTACAGAGGTGAATTCCACTCCCTTGACTACTAAAACGAAATCTGGTCTTTCTTTGGGCAAGCTGGCTGCACATTTTAATAATAAAAGCTTATTAGATACGCTCCCTGCCAAACTACCACTCGGCCTTTCGCTGAATGACATCAAAGTTTCCGGAGTCGTAAGGTTTATCACGATCTACCGGGACATGGACAAGTCTTACAGTGATATGATCACCTCCCAGAAAAACATGTCCTTTATGGACTATCCGATCGTAGGAGTAGGATCGAACAACAACGGAGGTTTCCCTGTACTGGAATTGAACCTTGCGAATAGTGCATTGTCAAAATTTCAGTTTAATGTAGGATACTCACTTGGACATACTTTTACCGGAGAACAGATCGATACAGGATATGCCAGAATCATGAGCTCCAGACAAAACCTGAGATTTTCGGGTAAATGGAATTCGGGACCTGTACGTATAGGCGTAGATGCCGGTGGGATCCTTTGGACCCGTATGAGTCGTTTCACCATGGGACAAACAGAATACCGGGACAATTATTTTGACCGGGTGCCCTGGGACTGGTACAGAAACTCATTTTTAAGATATGAAGAATATTACTCTCTTTCTACCAACATCGGTGCCGAAAGTGCCGGTAGATCCCCATTGCTTGGTTACATTGTGAATACTGAAATCCTTCCGCTCGGCATAAATGTGAGAACCATTTACGGTAGAACGAACCTGAACACGACGGTTGGAAACTCCATTAACGGATTCCCTTCGTCTACTTTTGGAACCAGGGTGGAAAAGATGATCTTTACCAGAAGAGTGGCCGGAAAAGTAGGAGTGAATTATTACCGGAAATTTGCCGATACCGACAGAAGCCGAGGAATCAAAGATGAACAGGAGATCCTGTCATTGGATTTCGGATTAAAAGTAAGAAAGATTACGTTATCCTCTGAGATCGGACATGGAAGAATCAATAATCCATTGAACAATAATTCCTCAGGGATGGCCTTTCTCTTTAAAGGAGAACTGGACAGAACGGTAACGGCTTATCCGATCTCCCTGGAGTACTATCATATTAACTACAATTTTGCCAGTATTGACGGAAGCGTGATGAACACCAATACCAGCGTAAACTCAGGAGGGTATGGTACGGAGTATATTTACGACAACATGTTGCTGATCAACGTTGCCCAGCAGGTAGGACAGATCGCCAACAACCGTCAGGGATTTTCACTCCGCTCGGAAAGCAATATCAAAAAACTGAAAATTCAGTTGGGATTGAGCGGTAGCCGCGAATTACAGAACCTGCACGATACCGTAACGATTCAACATAGAGTAAACTCTTTCTCCCGTTCCCGGTTCAGACCATGGTTTATGGCTGGGGGAGAATACGGAAAGATTAAAAGTGTCTGGCTGACCACGTATGAAACCGTTACGATTACCGATACCATGAGCAATTATAAAAAAGCATTTAGCAATATCGAATTGTTCCTGAAATACAAATTCAGACTCTTCAACCGTGACCTTGTGTTATTGAACTTCAACACATATAATTCCATTCAGAAAGAAAATCCTCTTCCATACTTCTCTGATCAGGCTTTCATAAGATTATTCTTCGAAGACCTGACACTGGCTTACCGTCTGGGTAGAAAATACAACATTGTAGCAAATGCCGGATATGAATTTGTAAAAGGGAATAACGGTACACAATTGTCTCCGGACAACGGAAAGCCGATTGATCAGTACGGATACGCTATTGGCGGTGGAATTGATTATGACTTTACTCCAACGGCAGGAATACATTTGAGACATAAGTATATGTATCATAAAGATAAAAACTTTGTACTCGACGAGTTCAGAGGATTTGAAACAACAGTAGAACTAAAAATATTCTTTTAAAAAATAAATAATAATAAGATGAAGTACAAAGTAGGTTATATAGTTTTCGTATTCTTATTGTCTGTATGTTCGGCATCGTACGCTCAGGTGCAGTTCAACTTCAACGGATTGGGAAGAGCCATCGTGACCAGCAACAAACTCGAGGGCGAGACACTTAGGAATGATACCCTTTCTCCTACGAAAGGAGTAAGCGGATATACATTATTTGATCTTCAGCCTAATCTGGTGATCAACAATAATGTCAGAGCCAATGCCATCCTGCGTCTTCGGAACCCGTTCGGATCTTTCTACGGTGCGAACACCTTGTTCTCTTTCCGTCAGTTCCAGATCATGGGAAAGATAGGAAAGGCAGTGGAGTACGAGATCGGGGATATCTATCTTGGAATGACCAAATACACGCTTCACAATCCTGTAGAAACATTTCATGAATACGAATCCGATATCCATGCCATGCGTCGTAATATCCTGGAGTATGAAAACTTCGTAACCGGTAATATGTGGCGTCTGCAAGGGGTACAGGGAAAATCAAGTTTCGGATTTGAAAAAGGGATCAAAGCATTGGGCGTAAATATCTTTGCAGCGAGAACAAATGCTACCAATAACCAGACCATACCGGACAGAATACTGGTAGGAGGAAGAATCGGAATTGTACAGAGCGAATACCTCAGCATCGGTGCAAATTACATAGGCATGCAGGACCTGAAAGTAAATAACTCTGCGGTAGACTACACCAACCACGTGATCACCGGAGATGTTAAACTTACCCTTGACCGTGATAAGTTCCTGGCTCAGTTGAGCGGAGAGTTCGGAACTTCCAGCTTTAAAAATGTACAGGTGCTGGACAGCACGACTGTAAAATATTCTGACTATGTAACAGAAGCAGGATTTAAAGGAGTATACAAACCAGCTAAAATAAAGTTGTTCGCTTCTTACCGTTCGGTAGGAGCGCAGTTTACCAGTCCTGGTGCACAAACCGCAAGAATGAACGTAGATCAGTCGCTTTGGCTGTTCAACCGTATAGACAATTTTAACACACCGAGAAACCTGACCCTTTATGACAGGCTTACAGACGAGCAGTTGTACAACCGTTCCATTTCTCCTGTTTTCTATAACTTCCTTCCACAGTATGGAAACCTGACTCCTTATGGAGAAGCTACTCCAAACAGAGCTGGTATTACGGTAGGGTTGGGATCAGATACCTCTGCGAAGATCATTAATGCAGAAGTGCGTGCTGATTTGTTCAATGAAATCATCGGAGAAGGAGTGGCCGATAAGAGACAATTTACTTCTGTGCGGGGAGGCGTTAAATTCAATTTCGGAGATCTGCTGAAGATTGACCGTAAGATGAGCATCAATGTGGGAGCGCGTCAGGAAATTACCAAAAGAGGAGGAGCTGCCCCTGTAGACTTTAACAGTATGCTGATTGACCTGGGAACAACGATCGAAACATTCAAAAAGATCGATGCCCTTGTAGGAATTAAACTTCTTACAGCGAAAGGAAATGAGTACCTGGGTTTCAGAGATCAGTTTAACATGCTGAATGCATTTTCTGATTACAGAGTAGACCTGAACGAAACCATCATGTCGTTTGGAGTGAGAATAAGATTCTCTGAGCGGTCTTATCTGACAGGAAATTATAATACAAGCGTTTATAAAGAAATACAATTCCAGAATTATAACTACAACATCAATCAGTTGTTTGTGAACTATACACTGGCATTCTAATTATGAAAGATATGATGAAGAAAATAATCTTTTCTCAGGGACTGTTTATACTGGCGTTGCTGCTCTTCAGCGGATGTAAAAAACGTACGGAAAATCTTCTTGGCCCCGAATATGGAGGGGTTCCTGAAAATTTTTCCGTTGCCGGAAATCAGTTTCAGGCATTTAATATTAGTAAATCCACTGGAAATATGGGAGGAACCCCAGCTACTTCAGTGGCTCTGAATGCTAATTATCAATGTTACAAAGCTTCGTTTTCAGATAAAGTAAGATGGAAACTGACGATTCGGTCCTGGAAAACGCATGCGAGAAAGGAATTTTCAGGATATTCTGATTTTATAGATGAAAACAATACAAAATGGGACGGTGGATCCGACAATGATTATTTCTTTGGTTATAGTTTGGCACCTAATGATTCGGTAGAAGTGAAACTCTCCTTTGTGGGTACTGATTATGCGCTTTACGATACAATCAGGATTACAGGACAAAAGAGTTATCATCGTAGAGTTTATAATGGGATCTATCACTTCCTTGTCGATGATTTTGAGGGAGGGAACGACACTACTCAATTTAGTTCCTTTTATATAGATGCTGCTGACCTGGGAGGAGGGAATACCGGAAACAATGGGTATACAGGAGAAAAGAACCAGGGACGTGCCAGTTATCACATGTATGGGATAGACGCCAATAACAATACGTACATAGGCAGTTGCAACACGCCGACGCTGAACGATATTAAACTGAATACTTTCACGGTGACGGACCCGAATGAGTTGTTCTTCAACTTGTATATATTCGGAACCGGAAGATCGAATACTACCGTGAGTGTAATCACTTTTGAGAATGACTCCGAATATGCCCCGGGAGCCACGTTTGATCAAAGCACCAACGATAAATACATTTATCAGATAGGAGTAGACTGGACTGGATGGAAGCTGGTAAGTTTCCGGTACAGTGGATTCAGGAAACCCAATACAGGAGGAGGACTGGGAAATAACCGCCTTAACCCTGAGCGGATAAGTGGCCTGGCCTTGGAGCTGGATTCCTATCCTACCGCTGGAATGGAAGTAGAAGCAATGGTAGATATGGTGGTAATCACGGAAAGAGGTGTGTTCCAGAAATAAATGGTTAGATCTTATAAGAAGTACAGATATGAAAACGAGCAATAAAACTTTTCTGAATATCATTTTCCTTTTTGTCGTAGGGATAAGCATTTCCTCATGCAAGAAAAATAATTTTGAAGATCATATAGGACCGTTGATCTGTGCTACCGATAAATTTCAATTTATCGAACAGCCTTCTGTGAGCTATTCTTCAGTGAACCTGAATACTCAGGTTCAGGACTTGAAAGCTAAGTTCAACGAATCGGTATCCTGGACGGTGGTGGTCCGTGGAACGACCAGTAAAGCATTCAAAAAATATTCCGGTCAGGGAACAACGATTGATATTCCCTGGAAAGGTAACCCGGATACCTTGGTGTTTTTCAGATCGGAAGATTGTACAGTGGAATTTAAAGTAGCCTGCAAAGAAGCCATTATCTTGCCTTTTACGATCACAGCACCTAATAACTTTGCTAACTTCAATTACCTTGTGTACAATGGAGACGGAGGTGCATTAGCGGCAGGCCCTTATCTCTATGGAGACTATGCTACTCATA
>CAYTGJ010000052.1:0-3691 GCA_964437245.1 uncultured Chitinophagaceae bacterium | reverse complement strand
CTCTGGTATGAACTCTCCGCAGGGAGGAGATTGTTTGTGTACAGATGGTAATTCGGGCTCTACGCCGGTATGGTTTTTCGGAGGATATGATTTTACGACCTCTTTGGGAACAGCCTTGAATACAGACCCGACGAAGGTGTATTTAAACTGCTTTGTAAATGTACAGGGAAGTACTACTACCGTTCCTGTAGTGACATTGAGAGAAGGAACGATAAAGCGGAATTATAATCTTACTGCGACAGGAAACGGCTGGCATTATATTTCCTTTAAATTGTCTGATGCGAATATCGTAAATCCGAGAAATATTAATACAGTCAGTCTTGGGTTGAATGCTTATCCGGATCAATCTACTTCAGGAAGTATGTGTATTGATTTCGTAACGTTTACAAACGATTCTCCATTTATTACTACTCCTTAAAGAACACTCTTTATGGAGCTAAATTATTTTTTATCATGAGAGCGAAGACAAAGACAAGTTATAGAGTATTCATTCAGGAAGACGACAAGGCGATGCAAAAGAAAATTGCAGAAGAGTTGAAAGAATATAATTATGTAATTAATTTTTTCTCCAAGTCTGAGTCAGCCTTCGATCTTTTGACCTTTAATCCGGACATTCTTATTCAGGATTATAAGACTCAGAAGATTGTGAAATGTTACGAATGGTCGGAACCTTATAATCATTGGTATTGATTGTAGACCTCTTGTAGAAAAATGGGGGATATATACGATTTAAGAATCCTGGATTAAATTTAATGGCTCTATGCCCGGATTTGATTGTTTTAATAATAGCAATCCTATAACGAAGTTTCGGTTTGTGTCTCCACAATCCATTTGTCAATAGAATAACCAAATCCGGGAATAGAGTCAATTTAATTTCTGGATGCCCGATTCGAGGGGCCAGCTACCAGATGGAGCCTATATGTTTATGGTCGTTGCTGTAGAATATTGATATTCCTCTGCAAAAAACTGGTTTGTTCTAGAGGAACAGGCCGATTGTCTTGTTTCTCTCAGGAATCCGGTATCGGTCATCTTGTATCTTGAAAGAATCTTAAAAATATTCAGAGACAACCTAATTTTTTAAAACCATCGGAATAATTATGAAGAAACAAACAGTGATTGGAATTTCCTTTTTTCTTGTTTTACTGGCAGGGGTGAGTACCTTCTCTTGTAAAAAGTATATGTATAAAGAAGATATTCAGGGCCCTTTATTATGTGCAACTGAACACTTCCTCTTTCTGGAGCAGCCTGGTCTCAGTCATACCGGGATCGATCTCAATGCTCAGTCCCTTTTATTAACGGCTGAATTCAACGAAGATCTCCCCTGGACGGTAGTGATCAGGGGAAACACCAGCAATGCCATTAAAAAGTATTCGGGAAAAGGGACGAAGATTCATCTTGAGTGGAATGGAAATCCCGGTACTCCTGTCTTTTTTAGGGAAGAGACTTGTCGTGTGGAGTTTAAGGTAGGTTGCAAATCTGTTTGGCAGTCTTTTACGATCACAAATAGAAATACCTTTCGTAATTTCCATTACCTGGTGTATGATGGAGACGGAGGAGGGGTAGCGGTGGGCCCCTATACTTATGGGGATTATGCTACTCATACAGTTGCCTCTGATATGAATTCTCCTCAGGGAGGAAATTGTTTCTGTACGGAAGGTAATTCGGGCTCTACGCCGGTATGGTCTTTCGGAGGATATGATTTTTCGACCTCTTTGGGAACTTCCCTGGATACTAATCCTGAAAACGTATACTTCAATTGCTTTGTCAATGTAAAAGGCAGTACTACCAGTATTCCTACGGTGGCTTTTAAAGAAGGAAATTTTAAGCGGAATTATAATCTTACGGCTAAGGGTGATGGCTGGCATTACATTTCCTTTAAACTGTCAGAAGCGAATATCGCAGATCCAAGAAAAATCAGTACCGTCGCACTTGGTTTGAATGCTTATCCGGAACAGTCTACTTCGGGAAGCATGTGCATAGATTTTATAACGTTTACAAACGGTGCTCCTTTTATAAAGGAAGAATAGGGGTGTAAAGATTTTCGCAAATGTTACTGTAAAATAAAAAGGTGGAACTTACAGTTCCACCTTTTCTATATTCTCAAATTTGATTTTCCGGTCTTCCGATAAAGTGATAGCAATCACAGAATCTTTTTTGATTTTTCCGGAAAGGATCTCTTTGGAAAGTTCATTCAGGATCAACCGCTGGATCACACGCTTCAGCGGTCTTGCCCCAAACTGTGGGTCATATCCTTCTTCGCCCAGCATGTCCAGCACTTCATTGGTCGCATCCAGCTTGATCCCGCTTTCTTCCAGTCGTTTCCGGATGGAGCGGAACTGAATGTCCACAATCTTCCGGATCTCATTTTTGGAAAGAGGCTTGAACATGATGACTTCATCGATTCTGTTCAGAAACTCCGGCCGTATTGTTTTCCGGAGCATCTCAAACACTTCCGCTTTGGCTTTCTCGGTATATTCTTCTTCGTAGTGCTCCTGCATTCCTTCCCCCATCGTAGCGATCTTCTCTTTCATCTCATCGAAATTATCCTGGATCAGGTGAGCGCCGATGTTGGAAGTCATGATCACGATCGTGTTTTTGAAGTTGGCCGTACGCCCTTTATTGTCAGTCAATCTTCCATCGTCCAGTACCTGGAGCAGGATATTGAAGACATCCGGATGCGCTTTTTCGATCTCGTCCAGCAGGATCACCGAATAAGGTTTGCGTCGAACGGCTTCTGTAAGCTGTCCGCCTTCGTCGTATCCTACGTATCCCGGAGGCGCTCCTACCAATCGGCTTACGGCATGACGTTCCTGGTATTCGGACATGTCGATCCGGACCATGGCATTCTCATCGTTGAAGAGGAAGTCCGCCAATGCTTTGGCAAGTTCCGTTTTCCCTACACCGGTTGTACCAAGGAAGATAAAAGAACCGATCGGTCTTTTCGGATCCTGTAATCCGGCGCGGCTTCTGCGCACAGCATCTGAAAGGGCCTGGATCGCTTCCTGCTGACCGGCTACTCTTTTGCCGAGCTCTTCTTCCAGATGAAGTAGTTTTTCCCGTTCTCCCTGGAGCATTTTAGCTACCGGAATCCCGGTCCATTTGGCTACGATCTCCGCTATGTCTTCTGCCGTTACTTCTTCCTTCAGGATCGTGTTTCCCTTTTCGGAAAGCTGCTGCTGCAATTCCTTCAGTTTATCTTCACTCTCTTTTATTTTCCCATACCGGAGTTCTGCCACTTTCCCATAGTCGCCTGAACGTTCGGCTTGCTCCGCCTGAAGTTTATAGTTTTCTATATCTTCTTTTGCTTTCTGGATACCATCGATGATATTTTTTTCATTCTGCCATTTGGCTTTCATCTCGTTGCGTACCTCGTTCAGATCAGCCAGCTCTTTGGAAAGAATATTCTCTTTCTCACGGTCATTCTCTCTCCGGATGGCTTCTCTTTCGATCTCAAGCTGCATGATCTTGCGCTGTACCTCGTCCAGTTCTTCCGGTAGCGAGTCGATTTCGATCCTGAGTTTGGAAGCCGCTTCGTCCATCAGGTCAATGGCCTTGTCCGGAAGAAAACGATCGGAAATATACCGGCTGGAAAGTTCTACCGAAGCGATGATTGCATCGTCCTTGATACGTACTCCGTGGTGAAGCTCATATTTATCCTTGATCCCCCGGAGGATCGAAATTGCATCCTGCT
>CAYTGJ010000051.1:14948-28322 GCA_964437245.1 uncultured Chitinophagaceae bacterium | reverse complement strand
GATTTTGTACTGGATACGATCGGAGGCGAAAATATTGACAAATCTCTTCAGACCATGAAACCGGGCAGCACACTGATCAGCATTCCCAGCGGACTGAACAGCGATGTGGCCGAAAAAGCGAAAGCAAAAGAGATCAACGGATTCTTCTCCATGGTGCAATCGAGCGGACAAGATATGCAGGCCTTAGCCACCCTCATACTCCAGGGTAAAATCGTCCCGCACGTCTCAAAGGTATTCAAACTCTCCGATATAGCTTTGGCACACGAACAAATAGACTCCGGAAGGACGGTGGGGAAAATAGTAGTACATCCCTGAAAAAACTGAAGTCCTCAGAAGATTAGTACTTCTGAGGACTTCTAATAATCAGGTATCCTGTTTATTTATTGCACAGAATTGATCTCGATATCGATCCCCTGCTTGTTTACAAAACGGAATTCTGTAAGGGCCAGCGAGGAATCTTTCTCAATACTGATCCAGCATTTGAATTTGAAATACCACTTCATACGGATAGAAGGGAACCCTGCCGTAAAGTGCGTATACAGGAACGGATGCACCAACAAGGTCAGTTTCTTTTCGTTCTGCTTATTGATGATAAAGTCAAGATTATTTTCGATCTGATCCGGGATTCCTATACTTGCACTGATCGTACCAGTACCATTGCAACTCGGACATACTTCCAGTGTTTTGATATTGACCTCCGGACGTACACGCTCACGGGTGATCTGCATCAGTCCGAATTTGGAAAGAGGAAGGATCACATGCTTCGCTTTATCAGAAGCCATCTCATCTTTCATTCGCTCATAGATATGCTTACGGTTTTCGATCCGTTTCATATCAATGAAATCGACTACGATGATTCCTCCCATATCGCGCAGACGCAACTGACGGGCGATCTCCTTCGCTGCTTCAATATTTACCGACATAGCGGTATCTTCCTGATTTGATTCGGCATTGGATTTATTTCCGCTGTTGATATCAATCACATGAAGTGCTTCGGTATGTTCGATGATCAGGTAACCTCCTCCGGGTAAACTTACCGACTTCCCGAAAAGGGTTTTGATCTGTTTTTCGATCCCTGCAGCTTCAAACAATTTTACTTTGTTGTTGTGCAGCTTCAGTATTTTCTCTTTATCCGGAGCGATGGCTCGCAGATAGCTCTTGGTCTCATCAAACGCTTCCTTCGTATCTACGGTAATGCTGTCAAAGCTTTCGTTGAGCATATCGCGCAAAATAGAAGCTGCACGATCCAGCTCACCGATCACCACATCTTTGGGCTGTGCTTTTTTCAGCTTTTCAAAACCGTCTTCCCATTTTTTGACAAGGTTTTTCAGATCCCGGTCAAGCTCGGCCACTTCTTTGCCTTCTGCCACCGTACGGACGATCACTCCAAAACCTTCAGGTTTAATGGAATTCATCAGACGGATCAGACGTTGGCGTTCTTCTTTAGAGGCTATTTTTTTGGAAACACTGACTGCCGAAGAAAACGGGACCAGCACGATATAACGTCCGGCGATCGAAAGTTCGCAGGAAAGCCGGGGACCTTTGCTGGAAATAGGTTCTTTTACCACCTGTACCAGAATATGCTGGCCTTTGGTCAGTACCTGTGCTATTTTACCGTTTTTATCGATATCCTGTTCCATCTTAAAGCCATTAAGCTTTGAAGTGGTCCCTTTGGGATTTGACTGTACGTTTTTGGAATATTTATTAAGAGAGCGGATCTGCGGACCGAGGTCCAAATAATGAAGGAAGGCGTCTTTTTCATAGCCGACATCGATGAATGCGGCGTTGAGTCCTGGGACTACTTTCTTTACCATACCCAGGTATATGTCTCCTACGGTAAAGGAACTACCTTTATCGTCAAAATGACATTCTATGAGCCGCTTGTCTTTTACAAGGGCTATACGGTCACCTTTTGGAGTAGAATTGATGTATAATTCAGTACTCACCTTAGAATTGTTAAAATGTGAAAGGGTTATTGGTCATAAAACTTCTGAGTTTATGCCAATAACCTCTTAATATAGTTACACTCTAAGAAGAAATTATTATTTCTTCTTATGTCTGTTTTTTCTAAGGCGTTTTTTTCTTTTATGAGTAGCGATCTTGTGTCTTTTTCTCTTTTTTCCGCAAGGCATAATTGTAATTGTTTTTTAAATTATTTAATAATATGTTTTTACTTTTTTCGCATTCTCCTTTTTCAAGGGAGAATTACTGCAGCTCTTTGATATAGCTATCTACGGTTGCCCTGAATTCAGGATCGTTGTCCAGCGTTCTTGCTTTTTTAAAGGCTTCCAGGGCGTGGTCTGTGTCTCCGGCATTGGCCAGTGCCACGCCAAGATAAAACTGTCCTGCTGAATGCGAAGGATTTACAGCCAGTAGCTCTTCAAACCGCTTCACTGCTTTATCGTATTGACGGGACTGAATGGAAAGAATTCCCAGGTTATACAGTGCACTCTCGTTTTGAGCATCCGTCTGTAATACTTCACGCAGGATCTTGATCCCTTGCATAGGGTCTTCTGTTCCTACATAAGTCATGGCCAGTTTGGATTTCACTTCGAGATTACCAGGATCCTGTTTCAGGATTCTGTTGTAGTATTCTCTGGCTTTGTCGTTGAGTACCGGCTTGTCTGCATCAGAAGCGAAGTTGAACGCTTCCATGTATACATCGGCTGTCTTGGCCCAGTTCAATGCTGTAGGCTCCAGTTCTGAAACCTTCTCTGAATATACTGCTGCGCTGTCATAACGATGAATTTTACGATAGGCCGCAATCAAAGAGTCCGCAAAAATAGTCTTTTTTTCTTTATTTGAAACAGATGCAAACGATTTTCTCAACCTTTCGATTGTATTTATTTCATTTTCAGACACTTTCACTTTATGAAGATCCTGCATCGCCGGTGTGTGCTCCTCAGAAGAAGACACAACCGGTTTTTCTTCCGCCAGTTGCTTATCGCTTTTCACAATAATCTTGGGAAGACTAAAAAGCAAAATCACAGATACAACACCTGTGATTATGATCGCTATCTGTGATTTTGACATTACTTAAATTCTATGAAATTGATGGCTTAAAACTAGTCTACCTCTTCTTCCTCTTTGTAGTTTACATTAGCCACTTTTACTTTCTCACTTGTTTTGATCTGCTCAACGAATACTTTAGCAGGCTTAAAACTAGGGATAAAATGCTCGTCAATGATAATAGCGGTGTTTTTAGAGATATTTCTTGCTACTTTTTTCGCTCTCTTCTTGTTCACAAAGCTACCGAACCCTCTCACATACACATTGTTGCCATCCGCCATAGAGTTTTTAACCACGTCAAAAAACGCCTCCACTGTTGTTGAAACATCCGACTTGTCGATTCCTGTCTTTTCTGCAATAGTTGCAATTACCTCTGCTTTTGTCATTGTTACTTTATTTATAAATTACTTGGTGATAACTATTTAATACCTTACAAAGGTAGACCTAACTATTTTAAAATAAAAAGATTTTCGTAAAATATTAATCCAGAGTATATTGCAAACTTAATGTAAATCTTACAAGGCAGAAGGGTGAAAAAGGACGGATTTAGTAAACTACTGATTAACTGGTACAATAAACACAAAAGAGCGTTGCCCTGGCGCGAAGGGCGCGATCCATACAGGATCTGGCTGTCTGAGATTCTTCTCCAACAGACCCGTGTTGCTCAGGGACTTCCCTATTATTCACGTTTTTTAGAGGCATTTCCTCACATTAAAGCACTTGCCGGGGCTTCGGAAAAAGAAGTTTTAAGGCTCTGGCAAGGATTAGGGTATTATTCGCGGGCCAGAAACCTCCATTTTACAGCAAAAATGGTGGTTTCCGACCATAATGCCCAAATGCCGGGCAGCTTCAAAGAGCTTTTAAAATTAAAAGGGATAGGGCGGTATACTGCCGCTGCCATCGCTTCCTTTGCCTATGACGAAAAAGTAGCCGTAGTGGACGGAAATGTGTACCGTGTGCTTTCACGGGTATTCGGTCTTCACGAAGACATCGCCTCTCCCTCCGGACAGAAAATATTTCAGGCACTGGCGGATAAACTCCTCCCCGACCAGGACTCCTCTACCTACAACCAGGCAATCATGGAATTCGGGGCATTACATTGTACTCCTCAGAAACCTGCCTGCGAAACCTGTCCTCTTTCCTATATGTGCTATGCTTTTGCCAGAAATGAGCAAGCCAATCTCCCCGTAAAACTTAAAAAGACGGCCAAAACAAACCGGTATTTTCATTATCTGGTATTTAAATCAGGCAAGCAATACCTGATGAAAGAGCGTACCGGAAAAGGAATATGGCAGGGATTGTACGAATTTCCGCTGGCAGAAGAAAAAGAGCTGATGGAAATCGGCAAATTGCTCCAAAAAAGGTTTGGCGCAGCCGGAAAAAAAGCGCATATCAAACTGGAATCTCCTGAATACAAACACATCCTTTCGCACCAGAATCTGTATGTAAAATTCTGGATCATAGAGTCGGAAGAAATTTCCAAAGCCCTTGTAACCAAGGGGGATTACAGCTTTTTCAGTATTCCGGCAATCCATGATCTGCCTAAGCCGGTGTTGATAAATAAGTTTTTGGAAGAGTCTGTTTTTTAGTCTATATTTATAGTCCGGTAAATAGTAAAAACACTACCGGATCAATTAACATTTTTTTATTTATAAACTTTTAAAAATTATGGCAGGAGTAAACAAAGTTATCCTCTTAGGTAACCTGGGCAAAGACCCGGAAGTACGCGTTTTCGACAGCGGTACTAAAAAAGCGTCGTTCCCACTTGCGACGAGCGAAACGTATATGGACAAAAACGGCCAGCGCCAGGAACGTGTAGAATGGCACAACGTTATTTTTTGGGGCAAAATTGCCGAAGTGATCGAAAAGTATCTGAAAAAAGGCAGCCAGATCTACGTAGAAGGTAGAATCGCCACCCGCTCCTATGACGACAAAGACGGGGTTAAAAAATACATTACCGAAATCGAAGGTCAAACGATGACCATGGTAGGCGGCAAACCGGGAGGCAGCGGTGAAAATAACGCTCCATACCAGGACAACAGCGCCAAGCAAGACGTTCAATCTGTCAACACCAGCATTCTGGCAGACGGAGCAGACGACCTGCCTTTCTAAATTATGTTTCACTAAACCCTTTTGTTTTGGACAGTCATAGTTATCATAGCACTTACACTCCTCAAATAAACAGGGTATTTATATTCATGCCTGTCGTATCCGTGATACGCAGGCATTATTCTTTTTAAGCTCCTACTTCTTCCTATTCAAGTATTGCCATGAAAAAGCTACTCAAACAAATAATCGGGTCTACCAAGCGAAAACTTACAAGCGAAGAAGCTGTGGAAACCATCAACGAAGTGATGGCAATGGCCACCGGCGAAGAAAGTTCGGAAGAAGAGAAAGAGCTGATCAAAAGTCTTGTCAAATTCCGTGACACTACGGTAAAACAGATCATGAGCGCCCGCCCGGACATCATAGGACTAAGCTGGGACTCCAACTTTGAAGAAGTGCTGAATTTTGTAAGCCAGTGGCAGTTTTCACGAATACCGGTCTACAAAGGCGATATCGATAAAATAGAAGGGATACTTTATATCAAGCATCTTTTTCAATACCGTTCGGAAAGCCCATCCTTTGAATGGCAAAAACTTCTTCAACCGGTGCTGTTCATTCCGGAAACCAAAAAGATCGACGAGCTGCTGAAAGAGCTTCAGCAAAAACACCAGCATATGGCTGTAGTGGTAGACGAACACGGGGTAACTGCCGGCCTTGTCACCCTGGAAGATATCATAGAAGAGATCGTAGGGGAAATTCACGATGAATTTGACGAAGAAGAGCAGCACTATAGTAAAATAGATGACAAAACGTTTATCTTTGAAGCAAAGATATTACTGAGCGATTTCTGTAAAACCTTAAAAATTGCCCCGTCTATTTTTGACGAAGTAAAAGGAGAAAGCGAATCACTCGGAGGGCTGATGCTGGAAATTAATTCTGATATGCCTAAAAAAGGAGAGACCATTGTTTTTGACCGTTTCGAATTTGTCATTGAAGAGGCCGATATCAAGAGGATACTTTCCATAAAAGTACTGATACACGAAGAAGATACTGTAGATGATAAACATGAATAAGCACTGGCTGATCCTCCCTATCGCCCTGCTCCTGATCTCCTGTAGCGAAGATTATCTGCCCAAGCCAAAAGGATACAACAAGATTGACCTCCCCAAGCACGATTACCAACCGCTTACGGAAGCACACCCGTATGTATTTGAGTATTCCAAAAGTGCTGTTATCCAGAAGGATGTTTCCATGATCGCCGAGCCTCACTGGATCGATGTGTACTATCCCGATTTCAAAGCCTATATACAGCTTACCTACAAACCCCTGAAAGGGAAAACCAAAACCTTTGACGAGCATATAGACGACTCCCATAAGCTGGCCGGCAAACACAACGTCAAAGCCTACTCCATTGAAGAGGGACAGGTCAAAACCCCGAAAGGATATGTCGCTACGATCTTTGAATTATCAGGAGAAGTACCCAGCCAGTTTCAGTTCTACGTGACCGATTCCGTCAGGCATTTTCTGCGGGGTGCTATTTACTTCCAGACCGCTACCAAAAATGATTCGCTTGGCCCGGTCATCGAATACATGAAATACGATGCCATGCACCTGTTAAACACCCTGGACTGGAGAGAAGAAAAATAATCCATAAACAAAGCCGTATAGCGCTACAAATCTTCCATGAGACAACCTTTAGTATATTTGATCCTTCTTCTGAGCAGCCTAACACTTTCCTCCTGCTTTTCTTACAAAGAATTGGAGCTAAGCGATATAAAAGATGTTAAACTCAACAGGGCAAATGGAAAGCTGGAGGTACAGGCCGGGATCCATATTAAGAATCCTAATAACTACAAGATAAAGATCAAAAAGATCGAAGCTGATATGCTGGTCAACGACAACAAAGTAGGTAAAATACACCTGGTCAAAAAAGTGGTGCTTCCGCGAAAATCCGATCAGGTACAGAATTTTACGGTCAATACAGAGTTGTCCAACCTACTCGGGGCCCTCCCTTCTGTCCTTTTGAGCAGAGAGATCAAAATGCAGCTCAAAGGCCATATTCAGGGAAAAGTCTTTCTCTTTTCCCGCAAATTCCCCCTGGAAGCCGAAGAAAAGATCTCCACCAAAGATCTTAATCTCTTCTGAGCCTATATGATCAAATCGTAAATTTTTCTTCTTACCTACTGAGGACTAGAGAGTATACGCTTTTTTTCATATTTTTGCTTTCCCAATTCACCTACAAAGCATTATGAAAAAAATCCTGCTCCTCTTTACTTTATGTCTCAGTTCCTTTTTTTCCTTCAGCCAATCGGAACTGAGCGTATACTCCGCTACCGGAAGGGCCGGGGTCGCCACTACTTTCGTGACCGATTACCAGGCCATCGGCATCAACCCTGCCAATCTTGGATTCGGCAGAACCAATGAAGGGAAAAAATTCACTCTGGGCTTGCTTGAGCTCACCGCAAACGCTTACCACGAAGGGTTAAGCACCAAAGACTTTATCGACTACGGCGTTTCCTACAAAGACGTTTCTTTAGAAGGAAAACTTACTGCCGCCAGAAAATTTCAAAACAATACGATCTCTGTTAACGCTGATGTCATGCTCTTCGGACTTGCCTATCAGGATGAGGCATTCGGAGGACTTGCCATATCGGTGAGAGAATCCTTCCGCTACTACTCTGACCTGAACGCTACGGCTTCTGATTATGCTTTCCGGGGTGCCACTTCTTCTCTTTTTGATTCACTCATCTTATCCAACGGAAATGTAGTGGTCAATGATCCTAATCAATACGGCGCTTATCAAAACGGTGGTGTTTCCATTGACAGCGGGAAAACAAACAATCCCTTTTCTTTTGGAAAAGTAGTAGGGAATTCAAAGTTCAAACAGCACTGGTATCGTGACTACAGCATCAGTTATGGCCGGAAAATCATGGATAACAACGGACTTCAGCTCTATGCAGGAGTAGGGGTGAAATATGTAGCCGGCTACAACTACATGGATGTGACCTCTGACGGAAACACGGCGACCGGCAAAATTGCCCTTAACCCTCTCACCCGCCCTATTGAAGCACTTGGAACCGTCTCTCCTTCCAATACCGCCAACAACAATTACCAGGCGATCGGAAACGGGTATGGATTTGATCTGGGTCTGACCTTATCGATCAAACAAAAATACAAGTTTGGCGTATCAGCCGTCAATCTGGGGTCGGTGACCTATACTAAAAACGTTTATTCTATCCAGGATACACTGATCAACAAAGTAGTATTCAACGAAACGGAAGGATTTAAAGGCGTAGGAGAAATCATTAGCTGGAAAGGAGAAGAGAAATTAAAAGTAGGACTTCCTGCCATGCTGCGTATGGGAGCCAGTATGAGTCTACTGGACTATAAACTTGAAATAGGACTTGATGCGATCGTTCCGCTGAATCAAGCTGCAGGGAACTTTAACAATGTACTCGTGGCTGTAGGAGGAGACTATAAAATCTTAAAGATCCTGAAGCTTTCTTCCGGGTTCAACATAGGAGGAAATACTGCTCAGAAATTCAACCTCCCGCTAGGCGTCACCTTTACCTTCAACAACACGCTTGAATTCGGAGTAGCCTCCAGAGATGTAATCAGCTACTTCCTCAAAACCGGCAATTCTTATTCATTTGCGGTCGGAGTACTGAGATTGAGAATCTGATTCCTCCTTTCTTTGATAATAGTAAAAGGGAAGCCCTTCGTATTGATTTGATCTACGAAGGGCTTCCCTTTTTTCGCGTTTAGACTCTTAGTACAGATTTCCGGATGCCCGATTCAAGAGAGGTATGATAGCTATAGGAGGTTATGAAATTAATTTCCACCCCTCCCCAAAATCAGGTATATTCTGGGTTAGCTGACCAATGATCTTATTTCTCTGGGATCCGGTATCTGGCATCTCTTATCTTGACAGAACCTTAATATTAATCCGGGACATTCTTATTCGCTTTTATCAACTCCTCTCTCAGGGCACCCTGGTAAACACCGGACCAACCTCAAAAAAGCCTTTATTATGAATGCTTTCAGCAAACGCTTTCTTCAAAGCTTTCGGGGTATCGTACTTTTTTTTCATTTCTACATCCGATACGATCCTCACATTCAGAGAGGACCCTTCTATCGAATAACTAAAAAAATTGAATTCCCCCTTCGATTTCAGGTTCTCCATATTCAGCAGCATTTTTCCCGCTACCGGAGTAAGATAAGCCCGGTAATAATCAATCGAAACCCCTTTTGCATCATGGTCTACAATAGTGATCGCATATTCATTTTTATTAAATTCATAGATACTGAGACGTGCCGAATCTGCCGGGTCCTTGCTACTCTTCCATTCGCCCAGCAATGTCCGGTCTATTGGTTCCTTAGATGTTTCTGACAAAGGCACCTTCGAATTATAAGGACAGCCTGTCAGCAGCATACACAGCGGGAGAATCGCAATCAGTAAAATTTTATTTCTCATAAATTCCGATTTTAAGTAACTAAAAAACAGCTCAGTGTTTTCACAATGGATTCTGAGCCTTCCGCACACGCCTCATATCAATCCTCTGGATTTGAGTTCCAGGTATTTGTTAAGACTCGCCACGGTCAGGTTCTGAGGGCTGGTAAGGATTGTATGGATCCCATATTTACGAAGCTCTTTTACAATAAGTCTTTTTTCGAAGGCAAATTTTTCAGCAATGGTTTTAATATAAATGTCTTCTACAGACTTGGCTTCTCCGGAGGAAAGAGCTGTCAATTCGGTATTTTCAAAAAAGATCACCACCAGGAGATGATCTTTGGCCATTTTACGAAGGTACTGGATCTGGCGGTTCATTGACACCAGGGATTCAAAATTCGTATAAAGCATCAGCAGGCTTCTCTGGCGCAACTGGGCTTTCACATTCCGGTACAGCCGGCCGAAATCAGATTCTTGGAAGCGCATATCCTGGTTATAAAGCGATTCCAGGATATTTTTCATCTGCGTACTTTTTTTGTCGGCTTTCAGCAACGTTCCGATCCTGTTTGAAAAAGTGATCAGGCCGGCTTTGTCTTCTTTTTTGATCGCCACATTCGAAATCACCAGGCTTGAGTTGATCGCATAATCCAGCAGCGTCATGCCTTCAAACGGCATTTTCATTGCCCGGCCTTTGTCAATAATGCTATAGAGCTGCTGAGATTTTTCATCCTGATAGGTATTGACCATAAGCGCACCTTTACGTGCTGTCGCTTTCCAGTTTACCGTACGCAGATCGTCGCCGCTTACATATTCTTTGATCTGGTCAAACTCACGGTTGTGGCCTATCTTTCTTATTTTTTTAATCCCTATTTCCACAAGCCTGTTGGAGATCGCAAACAGCTCGTACTTTCTCATCTGAAGATACGAAGGATACACCGGTACCATCCTGTTTTCAGGAAAGGTGAACCTTCTCGCGACCAGGCCAACCGGACTACTCGCATAGACATGCAAAAGACCGAAATGATACTCTCCTCTTTTTACAGGACGGAGTTTGTAGGAAAGTGTTTTATGCTGACCGGCTTTCAGCATAAAATCTACTTTAAAATTACGGATCTGAAACTGAGGCGGTACTTCATCGATCAGCGATATATGGAGATTAAATCCAAAACGGTTTTCACAATACAGGTATACATTATTTTCATCTCCGTTGGAAAATCGCTCCGCACAATCACGTCTGGCGAGTACGGCATTCTTTTTCAAAAAGAGCAGGTACATATCCAGCATCAATGCTGCCAGTAACAAAATAAAAGCAAGCCGGGCAATCATAAATAAACTTATGTATACAAAGCCCAACAAAAACAGGGTGACCACCACCCCCACGGCTATATACAGTCTGCTCTTCAGAAACAGAGGATTATTATATGCTTTTCTTATCAGCCTGAACAATGCTCTCATTCGCTCTACTACCTTGGTACTTCTACTTTTGTGATGATCTCTTTTATAATATCTCTGGCGGTCACTCCTTCCATTTCCTTTTCTGCGGTCAGCATAATACGATGCCCCAGCACCGGATAGGTAACGTCTTTGATATCTTCCGGGGTGACGAAGTCACGGCCACGCATGGCCGCCATTGCTTTAGCTCCACGCATGATCGCAATCGAAGCACGGGGAGAAGCTCCCAGATAAAGGGCACTGTTGTTTCTTGTCTGGTTTACGATCTGGCTGATGTACCGGATCAGGTTCTGATCAATATGCAGTTCATTTACTTTTTCCCGGTATTGCTGGATCTGCTCTCCGCTCAAAACGGGCGAGATCAGGTTCAGATCGTTGGAGCTTTTCCGTTGATGAAAGCCTGTCAGGATTCTTTCTTCTTCTTCCTGTGAAGGATAGTCGATTTCTATTTTATAGATAAAACGATCCAGTTGTGCTTCGGGAAGACGATACGTACCTTCCTGCTCTACCGGGTTCTGGGTAGCCAGCACAATAAAGGGAGCATCCATCTTATAGGTTTTTCCATCGATTGTCACCTGACGTTCTTCCATGACCTCAAACAAAGCTGATTGCGTTTTAGCCGGAGCCCTGTTGATCTCATCGATCAGTACAATGTTTGAAAATACAGGTCCTTTTTTAAATTCAAACTCAGATGTTTTAACATTAAAAATAGAGGTCCCCAGTACATCAGAAGGCATCATATCGGGGGTAAACTGGATGCGTGAAAATCCGGAGGAAATAGTACGTGCTACGATCTTGGCCGTAAGTGTTTTCGCCACTCCCGGCACTCCTTCGATCAGCACGTGACCATCGGCCAGAACCGCCGACAGAATAAGTTCCACCATGTGCTGCTGCCCTACTACTATTTTAGCAATTTCAGCACGCAAGTGTTCTACCGCATTTCTGAGATCTGAAAGATCTATCCGGCTATTGAATAATTCCTGGTTTTCCATTTGTATTGTTAATTTATGATACTCGTTATCGTATACTTATCTTATTTGATCTGAAACTCTGTTTTCTATGTACGGAAATTTACATACTGCTTTGTTTCCTGAATTCCTCCAACCGTTTGTTAAGTTCCATCAGATCGGCCTGACTTATACCACCGGCTTTCTGTACATGCTGGATCAGCGCAAACAACTGCTTCACCTTCGTCTCTTCTACTCCGGACCTCGCAGCAATTTTTTGAATAAACTCTTTATCAAAGTTGTTGGTGTTCAGATGGAAGTTAGTACGAATGTATTCCAGGAAATAGTAGATCTTCTTACCCCCAATATCTTTATGATTTCCGTTCTGGAAATACAGTCTTCCGATCGTACTGACAAATTCTACTGTAGTATTTTTAGGCGGCTCAATAAAAGGGACAACTCTCTGACGCCTCTTGGATTCAAACAATATATACAGAACCGCTGCACTCAACGCAATATAATAAGCCCAGTGAAGCGGAGGCTGGCTTTCGATAAAACGTAAGCTATTGCCATCATGCTCTCTTAGCTGCTTATAGTACTCGTCCCAGTAGGTATGCTTCTGGGGAAGATACGAAAGCGATGCTGAAATATATTCTGCATTTTTCCCAAGCATCATGTTATAATTAGTAAAAGCAAGTGGGGTAGCCGATAGATAAAAACAACCCGCTCCGTATTGTACCCGTACGAAATTCACTTTGCCAAGGCTGTTTTCCCCCAGCACCAGTGTATTGGCCGTATCCAGCCGGTCAAAGTATCCGGAGACTGTCCCATCGCGATACCAGTATTTTTTCCCGTGAGTGCTAAGCCGGGGGTTCAGCAGTACAAGATGGATGGAGTCTTTCTTCGCACCGGTGGATAGATCTTCGGCACTTATGCTTTCTTCATAATACCCAATCCGGGTCTCGATTTTCAATGAATCCGCTATAGGCCCGTAAAAGGTTTCGGCAGCGACAAATGCATTATTCCCTTTTTTTACAAAATCAAGCAAGGCAAGAGCGTCTGTTTCTCCCGGAGAGAAACGACCGTTGATAATAATATAATTTTTCATTTCCGAAGAATCCAGCGTATAAGCCGGAAGATCTGGAATCACTTTCAGGTTATGAAGCTTTTCCAGAGCATCCTCTTCATCATTCTCTTCCGGTGCATTAATCCTATCGAAGGCAGAATCGTCTTGCTCCTGAGATTCAAAAACATTGTCTGGATATTCTTCTTCATACTCTGTCACCTCTACAGCCTCCTCCTCGGCATAACTGTAATAATCGAGTACTTCATACAAGGTCTTGTCTTTTACTTCAATGGTCTGTCCGGGAAACAGGTCTTTCAGAAAAGAAAAAAGAATATATTCTCCATAAGGATTCTTATCCTTCTTTTCAAAAGTAGCTTTCCAGTTGATCGGCCGGGGGGAATACC
>CAYTGJ010000051.1:0-14938 GCA_964437245.1 uncultured Chitinophagaceae bacterium | reverse complement strand
GGAATACCATTGCACCAGCACTATAAATAGTACCAGGATCCCAAGTAGTATAAAAGGTAATGCCTTTTTCATTTCACTGTTGCAGTAAGGCCGGAGAATTGATTAAAAATAGTACGCACCCTGAAAAATTTGTCTGCATCTATTTCTACATTCCCATACCATACATATTCATAAACATACGTAATTTCTTCAAACCCTGAACGAAGCTGCGGATTGCTCAGCTCGTGGTAATAATCCCGGTTGGTCTTATTGATCTCCCATACGATCTTATTTTTGTCTGAAAGCAGTTTCAGTGAACGCAGGTAGTGCAGCCGGACTGCTCTCCTGTACATTCCTGTACTGACAGCTTCTTCAATCATCTTATCAAAATCAATGGTATTGATATCTTCTGTAAACTCTGAGAAATCCAGTTCTTCTCCGTCTCTTCTGCTTCTCCTGGCAAATAGCCCGATAGAGTTCATCCGCATAATGACAAAAACCAAGAGGAGGATAAGGGCAATACAGATTACATAAAAAACAATATTTTCCACAGATCCTGATGGATTAATCAGTACACTGACCAGGAAACGCATGATCTTGTACATGATTTTGTCCAGCCAGGAAGGAGCTTCCGTACTTCGGTTTATATCGTACTGATAATCCGGATTACTTTTAGCTTTTTCTAATGCTGCGTCGTCAAAACGTCTTTCTGTGACAGGGGATCCTGTTTCACGCAGCAATTGTACAGCCGACGAATCTGCCTGTAGAATTCCTGCATCAAAAACTCCCAGGAAAGTAAAAAAGACAATAATGTATATAATTTTTCTCAACCCGTTGTGGTAATTAATTAGATGCCTCCTGATCGTCCTCGTTTTTTTTCAACTCCTCTACTACGACTTCCTGCTTGATGAAATTATCTTTTCTGTTCAGCAAGATCGGAAGGATCACAAAATAATAGATGATAAATCCGAATGAACCGATAATGATCACCAGTTTAAAAGCGACCGGAGCTTCGGTAAGACGTGTTACATAGCTTTCAAGAAATCCTGCGGTAATGAAGATAGGGATCAGTCCTATACATATTTTCATCCCTCTTCTTGCTCCTCTCAGCAAGGAAGTCATACGAGTATCTGTTCCCGGGAACAAGATGCTGTTTCCCAGCACAAATCCCGCTGCTCCGGCAATGATGATCGCCGAAATTTCAAGTGTACCATGGATCCATATAGTAAGAAAAGAGGTCAGGAACAATCCTTTTTCATAAAAGAACCATTGAAATGCTCCGAGCATTACTCCATTCCTAAACAGTATATAGATAGTTCCCAGCGTGAAAGGATAGATCATAAACTCCGACAGGGAAACATAAAGCAACCCGCATATAAACGCCATAAAAGAAACCCTGATATTGTTTATCGTAATACCGAAGAACATCGAATTGGCATTGGGATCCTTGTATACCGCCAGCGGGTCTCCTCTCTCTATATTGGCAAGCGTCATGTTTACATAATCGTCTCCCAAAATGACCCTTACAAAAGTTTCGTCATACGAAGTAGAAACAGCTCCTATCACTACAAAAACAGAAAAGAACAGGAAGGAATAGAGCAGTTGCTTTTGAGAATAATAAAACTCCTTTGGTAGTTCATACGCCCAGAAGTTGAGGAAGCGGTTCGACTTTTCTTTCTTATTCTTATAAACGGCCTGGTATATTTCAGCCGTCAGCCCGTTCAGATAAACCGTTGTTTTACTATCAGGATAATTAGTCTGCGAAAATGCCAGGTCATCGGTAAGCTCTATATAAAGGTCTGCCAGCTTATCCGGATTAATAGCCTTGCTCCGTGACAGCATTTCTTCTACTTCACGCCATTTTTTTTCGTTCTTCCGTAAGAATATGACTTCCCTCATAGCCTATTGATGAATATTGCCACCTGAGTGCTGGCTAAATAATCATTTCAATATAGAAATAAATTAATTACTTTTGAAGACAGCACTAAAAAATAATCATGGCGAGAATAAAACTGGAGACCACCCAGAATGTAATGCTGGAATTCGAACTGGCAGGCACCGGCGACCGTATCCTATCCGGATTACTGGACTGGCTTTTTATCGCTGCGTATATTTTTGTGTGTTATCTTCTGTTTTTTGTCATTCTGAACATCCCACATCTCATTAAGAACGACATTGTCGGGCTCTTTCTCTACATGATCTTCTTCTTCCCGATTTTTCTTTATGATCTGTTCTTCGAGATTTTCATGAACGGCCAGTCTCCCGGCAAGAAGGTCATGAAAATAAAAGTGATCAAGCTCGACGGAGCCTCACCTGGCATCGGCGATTATATATTAAGGTGGTTATTCCGCCCTGTCGATTCAACCTTTTTGTATCTTGTGGCCGTCATCAGTGTCTCTGTGTCCAGGAAAGAGCAGCGGCTGGGCGACATTGTAGCCGGCACCACCGTAGTAAAACTTAAAAAAAGAGCTACTCTGGAAGATACTATTTTAAAAGTAGTGGAGCATAACTACAAACCTGTTTTTTCGGATGTCCTACGGTTTAGCGATAAAGACATCAACACCATCAAAGAAGCGCTGGAACTGTACAAGAAGAATGAAAATTCAAAACACATTGACCGGCTGGCAGAAAAAATAAAACAACTGCTGAATATAGAAGACAACCGGATGTCTTCTGCCAAACTGCTGGAGACGATCATCAAAGACTATAATTATTATAATCACGAAGATTAATTAAGCGAAGGGTGCAGATGCGCTACCCGCACTGAATGAAGCACCTCCTTCATTTCCTGTGCATACTGCTTTACGATTTTCATTTTCTCCTCCTCGAGCACCACCATCCACTTACCGGGTTTTTCTCCATACATGTCTTCTAAAAATCTGAACCGGGATTCCTTGTACTTTAACCAACCGTTATGCATGGATTTAAACAATAGTCTTTCACGATCGGAAGAAACAGAAAGAATAGTATGATATTCTTCGCTGATCTCCACTTCCCATTTTTCCCTTGATGCCTTCAGGCAACCCGCACAACCACCAGGCGTCTGGCCTTCTGTGTGCGACAGGCAGTTTTGCAAGAATTTATCGATCTGGCTTTCCGTCTGAGCCTGCACGGTCTGCACTCCTGCGACCATACAAAACACCGTCAGGCTTTTTAAAATAGCTTTCATAATTTTTTAGTCGGATATTTGGTATCTATATTACCGTCTATACGCCAAACCCATCAAGTAGTTTTGCATAAGTATCAATATTACAGCAATTTAAGCGTAAATACCTATTCCTATGTCAGAAGAAAACACCTCTCCCCTGAAAAAATATACGATCTCCCAACTCGCACTCCGGAATGGAAAAGACAAAGAAGAAATATGGGTGGCTTATAACCGGCTTATCTATGATGTCACAAAATCCAAATTGTGGAGGGATGGAAAACATTACGAACACTGGGCCGGACAGGACCTCACCGAAGAATTAAAAGATGCTCCTCACAGCGTCAATGTATTTGATAAATTCAAAGTTATCGGTATCTTGGAGGAATTTTGATTTATTTTAATGAATATCAATTAATTAATTGGCTTCTATTTATTGACTTTAAGCAATAAAATTTATAATAAATCTAATTCCCTAAAGAGGGCAGCTTCGAAAAGTACAATAAAATATTTATTATGATTGCAATCGTAGATAGTGGTTCCACAAAGTCAAGTTGGGTGTTTGTAGACAGTTTTTTTAAAAACCATCACTTTAAAACCGTCGGTTTTAATCCCTATTATCAAAATTCCGAAGAAATTTTTCAGACGATTTCAACCGATTTATTACCTCTTTTACCGAAAGATGAAACCATCACGGAAATTCATTTTTACGGAGCAGGTTGTGAAAGAGCATCACAAAAAGAAATTGTGGCAACAGGGTTAAGAAAAGCATTCCCTTCATCGGAAATATTTGTAGAACATGATATGCTGGCCGCTGCACGTGCGCTCTTCGGTCATGAACCCGGGATCGCCTGCATAGCGGGTACCGGTGCCAACACCTGTTACTACGACGGGACCATTATTGTAGAGAATGTCTACTCCCCCGGCCTGGCCCTTGCAGATGAAGGAAGCGGCGGGTTTCTGGGCAAGCTGCTGGCGAGAGACTATATACGGAAAGCCTTACCACCGCATCTGATGAAGCAGTTTGAAGAGTTTACACCCGACAGATTAGAAGATATTCTTGATAAAGTGTATAAAAAACCGTTCCCAAATCGTTATCTTGCCTCTCTGGCTCCCTTTGTAGTGAAGCACCAGGAAGATCCTTATATGTTTGGGATGGCCTATGAAAATTTTGAACAAATGTTCAGACAGTGCATTTGCCGGTATGAAAAGCATAAAAGCCTTCCTATCCGGTTTATCGGTTCCATCGCAGCATATTTAAGACCGGTCCTGAATAAAGTAGCAGAAGACAAAGGAGTGACGGTAGATAAAGTAGTTGCAAACCCAATGGAAGGCCTCGTGGAATTCCATTTACAAAAGATTAAAACATGAATATAACCGAATCGTCTTCCCATTACAATCAGCTTGAGCAGATGCCTTTAAAAGAACTTCTGCGTAATATCAGCAACGAAGACAAAACGGTTCCACTCGCAGTAGAGAAAGCCATCCCCCAAATAGAGAAACTTATACAGGCCATCGTAGAACGCATGAAGAACGGTGGCCGCCTTTTTTATATAGGAGCCGGTACCAGCGGGAGACTGGGAATAGTCGATGCTTCCGAATGTCCGCCCACTTTTGGTGTTTCCCACGACATGGTCATCGGCATTATTGCCGGAGGAGATTCTGCGATACGCAAAGCAGTAGAATTTGCGGAAGACAATGAGGACCAGGCCTGGCTCGACCTTACCCAGTTCCGGATCAACAGTATGGATACCGTGATCGGAATTGCCGCCTCCGGAGGAACTCCTTATGTAATCGGCGGACTGGAAGCCTGCAAAAGAAATAACATTCTTACCGGATGCATTACCTGCAACCCGGACACCAAACTTGCTGCCGTAGCCGAATATCCTGTAGAAGTGATCGTCGGACCGGAATTTGTCACGGGCAGCACACGTATGAAGGCAGGAACCGCTCAGAAACTCACCCTGAATATGATCTCCACTTCGGTGATGATACAGCTAGGCAAAGTACGCGGTAATAAGATGGTCGATATGCAGCTCAGCAATCATAAACTGGTCAAAAGAGCCACCAACATGATCGTGGAAGAACTGGGGATCGGGCACGAAGAAGCGGAGAAGATCCTGAAAGAACAGGGAAGTGTACGGAAAGCAGTAGACTGGTACAAAGAAAACGCCGTACAATAACTACGAAAGATCGTTTCGGGCAAATTAGTTTTTGAGCATCATGCAAGACATAGAGCCTTTTTACAACTGGGAGTATTATTACAACAGCGCAGAAGATCCTCTTTCTCCCTTTTTCGGGATCGAATACAACTACGATCTGTACACAAACCAGATCTATGGTTACTATATCCATCCGGCCTGGGACTACATCGGATCAGAAACCCTGTACGTAAAGGTGCTCTACGCCAACTACGAGGCAGGGCTGGTCATTCTAGAATTGATGGGAGAATGGAACGATACCCTGCACAACGACATTATGCATCTCAAGCGAAATGTCATCGACCATTTCAGCATGCAGGGAATCCGTAAATATATCCTGCTCGGAGAAAATGTCCTGAACTTCCACGGCTCTGACGATTCCTATTATGAAGAATGGTTTGAAGATACAGAGGATGGCTGGATAGCAGCGGTCAATTTCCGGGAACATGTGCTTCAGGAATGGAAAAAATACAACCTGGATTCCTATATCAACTTTGGCGGAAATCTCGAAATAGACAACTGGAGAACCATGCTCCCCAAAGTATTTTTCGAACACGTAAACAATATTATCACCAAAAGGCTTACCTGATCTTTTGTTCTGCCTGACTCTCTTTGAGTTTAATTTAGCTTTATTCGACAAAAATTGTACTTTTTTTATTTTTGTTTATGAAATAAAAAAGATAATAAATTCTTAAAAACAACATAACCAGCTAAAAAACAACCATATATAACCTTCTCCGGGACAACTTTATTAACCGATTGGCTTTTACCGTTTTATAAATAATTTTCCTGTTTTCGTTCCCAGACACCCCTTATTTAAGGATTTTTTAGTATCTTAATAGTGAAAACAAATTAGATATTCTCATGGCAAAGGTAGAAACCACACTCCGACAGATTATCGATACGCAAAACGACAGAAATTCAAAAGTACCTGTCGACCTCATCCTTAACAATGGCAATATTCTATTAAAAGGATTTAGAATTCATGAATTTGACGATGAAGTAGGGAAGATCAAGGGACTGACAATGCTGGAAGAATATTCCCACTCCAGAGAAGGCCGGGAGCCGGTTTTCTGCCAGCTTACCCTGAACGATATCAAAGATCTTCATCAGAGCGAATGCGCAACATAAACACTAAAAGCGGTGATCCTCCGAAATGAGAAAGAGTAACTTCTTTCTCATTTTTTATTTCAGCTCAATTATTTTCTGTTACTGACTACTGTTTTTATAGTAGCCCCTTTTTGAAAGCATCGTTCTGAAATTTCAGAATACTCCGGTATTTAGCCTCTTATCATTTTCACAAAGTCTGAAATATCAGTTTTCAGATCCTTGCTGTCTTTGATCGCCTTGATAAAGGCGCTTCCTATAATAGCTCCGTTGGCATATTTTCCTGCAAAAGTATAGCTCGCATGATCTTTTACATTGAATCCTATCATGGCTGGACTTTTAAGTTGCAACGATTCTATTTTCTTAAAATAAGGTTCTGCACCGGTAATATCTTTTGCATTTCCGGTAGTACTGTCGGTAGAAACGATGTATACAAATCCTTGCGTATTCTCATCGATCAGCCGGATCCTCTTGTCCGAAGTATGAGGAGTTACCAGAAATACATTGGAAAGATTGTTGGCTTCAAACAATTCTTTGTATTCGCTTATATATTCATCCAACGGAAGATCCGGGAGGATCACTCCGTCCACTCCACATGCGGCAGCATCTTGACAGAATTTTTCTACTCCGTACTGCATTACCGGATTCAGATACCCCATCAGCAAGACAGGGATCTCTGTCTCTTTTCTGAGTGATTCCAGTTGTTTGAACAGTACCTTCAGCGTCATCCCTCCTTCCAGGGCCACAATATTGCTGGCCTGGATCGTAGGACCATCGGCAAGAGGGTCTGAATATGGCATTCCTATTTCCACCATATCTGCTCCGGCCTCTTCCAGGGCTTTTACGATGGTCATCGTATCGTCCAGCTTCGGAAAGCCAGCGGTAAAATATATATTGAGAAGTCCTTTGTTTTTCTTTTCAAAAAGCCGTGTAAGACGGTTATTAACTTTTACTGAAGTAGTCATGATCGTATAATAATGTTGTGGAGCAGTTTACTATTCCTGTATAAACTCGCTTCTGCGGGTGATGTATGTATTCAGATCCTTATCTCCCCTTCCTGAAAGGTTCAATACGACGGTGTCTTCTTTCTTTAAGGTCAGGTAGTCCAGGACCGCAATGGCATGCGCCGATTCCAGCGCAGGAATGATCCCTTCTGTACGGCTCAGCATATTGGCAGCAAGAAATGCTTCCTTGTCGGTGATGGCATAAAATTTCCCTCTTCCTGATTCGAACAGGTGCGCATGGATCGGACCAACTCCGGGATAATCGAGCCCGGCAGAGATCGAATGCGGTTCTACGATCTGTCCGTCTTCGGTTTGCATCAGCAAGGTTTTACTTCCATGAATAATTCCCGGCTTTCCCAGCACTGTGGTAGCCGCAGAATAACCGGAGTCAACACCCAACCCTGCTGCTTCTACAGCGATCAGTTTCACCTGTTCTTTGTCCAGGTAGTGATAGAAGGCTCCTGCGGCATTGCTTCCTCCTCCTACACAAGCGATCACATAGTCAGGGTCCTCTTTACCTGTTTTCTCCTTAAGCTGCGCTTTCACCTCTTCGCTGATCACGGATTGAAAACGGGCCACCATATCCGGATAAGGGTGCGGCCCTACTACTGACCCGATGATGTAATGCGTATCCACCGGATTATTGATCCAGTCGCGGATCGCTTCATTGGTCGCATCTTTCAGAGTCTTGCTTCCTGACAATGCCGGACGTACTTCCGCCCCCAGCATTTTCATCCTTTCCACATTGGGATTTTGCCTGGCTATATCCACTTCGCCCATGTATACAATACACTCCAGGCCCATAAGTGCACAAGCCGTAGCCGTGGCCACTCCGTGCTGACCGGCACCAGTCTCTGCAATGATCCTTGTTTTCCCCAGTCTTTTAGCCAGCAAGATCTGGCCTATGGTATTGTTGATCTTATGAGCTCCTGTGTGACAAAGGTCTTCGCGCTTCAGGTATATGGAAGCACCATATTTTTCCGAAAGGCGTTTCGCAAAATAAAGCGGAGTAGGCCGCCCTACATAATCCTTCAGGAGCGACTGAAATTCCTTCTGGAACGAAGGATCGTTGATGATCTCAAGGTACCGGGCACAAAGCTCCTCTACATTGGGATACAACATTTCCGGAATATAAGCTCCTCCAAAATTTCCGTAGAATCCTTTTTCGTTAACTGCGTATTTCATCTCTTATTCTGTCCATAAATAATTTAACGTTCCCTACATCTTTCCTGCCCGGCGCTGTTTCAAATTTACTATTTATATCCAACGCATGGATATTCAGATAATTTATTTTTTTTATCTCTTCAATACTGTCCAGGTCCAGCCCTCCGCTCAAAAAAACGGGGATCTCATTGTCATATTTCCTGAAAATATTCCAGTCGAACTTGCGGCCGGTTCCTCCGTATCCATCACTTTTGGTATCGAAAAGAAAGTAATCGGCATATTTCTTAAATGGCCTGGTCGTAGAAAAGTCAAAAGCATCGTCTGCCTGAAAAACCTTCACAAGCGTATATCCCCTGGACTTCAGTTCTGCGCACTGTTCCACACTTTCGTCTCCATGAAGCTGTATAAGTCCCAGTCCGTAGTCGGCTACTTTCTGTTCGATATAAGCAGTCGGATGATTGACAAAAACCCCCGCCTTGATCACAGAAGGATCTATCTTTTGCAATACTTCAGGATCCAGCTCTTCTCCCACAAACCGTTTGGATTTTTCATAAAAAATGAACCCCATATAATCCGGCCTTTGTGCTGCCACTTCCTGAATATTCTCAGGGTATTTCATCCCACAAACTTTTATTTTAACGGCCATGATTCCTTCGTCATTTACCTACTTTGAGCTTCTCCACAAAGGCGTTCATCGACGCTCCGGGGTTTTCTGTTTTCATAAAATTCTCTCCGATCAGAAATCCCTTGTATCCATAAGACTGCAGATCCAGAATGGTTTCGGGAGCATCAATCCCGCTTTCAGAAATTTTCAGGTACTGATCCGGAATTTTGGGAGCCAGTATTCTCGACAGGTCCACACTCACGGTGAAATCTTTCAGGTTACGGTTGTTGACACCCACACAATCTATAGAATCAAAACAATTGGCATTTAGTTCCTCTTCGTCGTGTACTTCCAGCAATACTTCCATCCCGAGTGATTTTGTAAACGCTGCCAGCGACTTTATTTCTGCCGGTGGAAGACAGGCTGCTATCAGAAGAATAATATTGGCCCCGATCGAACGGGCTTCCAGGATCTGGTATTCGTCTACAATGAAATCCTTCCGGAGGATAGGGATCCCGATCGCGGCACGGGCACGAAGCAGGTCTTCATCAGAACCTCCGAAAGAAGGAGTATCTGTAAGCACCGACACCGCCGAAGCACCCGCCTGTTCGTATCCTTTTACGACCTCATCCACGGTAAGCCTGTCATTGATGATTCCCTTGGAAGGGGACTTCCGTTTGTGTTCGGCAATAATACCCGATTTTGATTCGTCCAGCAAATGCTTCCGGAGAGACAGGTTAGGGGTCAAAAAAAGCGGAGAAGCTTCCAGTTCCCGTACGGATTTCTGTGCCTTACGAGCCGCCACTTCAGTCTTTTTATAGGCAATGATTTTATCGAGAATATTCATAATGGGGTAATTCATTGTAAATTTAGCAAATTCCAGCTAAATTTTTTACTTCATCCGGGAGGCAGGGGAGAATACATCAACAGGCTGTTTGTCAACCTTTTTTCAGGAACACTAGCCGTTCAGGCAAGTAACTTTTTGAATACGGAAAAAGCCTTCCCCGATTCCATGGATTCTTTCGCCTCGGCAATAGCCTCTTCGGAGGAAAGATGCGGTTTAGCACACCAGATCCCCAGCCCGGCATTGGCCAGTACTACCTGTGTCTGTGCTTCGGTTGCTTTGTTTTCCAGTACATTGGTAAAAATCCGGGCGGAATCTTCCAGCGTAGCACCTCCGTGTAATTCTTCCTGGCGATACTGCTTAAATCCAAGGTCTTCAGGTTCTATCAGTTGTTCTTTTTTATTGGAGATCATTTTGAACCCTGAAGTAAGAGAGATCTCATCATACCCGTCCAGGGAATGAACGATCATAAAATCTTTTTCTGTCTGCTGGTACAAATACCCGTACAGACGTGCCAGTTCAAGGCTGAATACTCCTACCATCTGCTTTTTGGGCCTGGCGGGATTGATCATGGGACCAAGCATATTGAAAAATGTTTTCAGCCCGAGCTCCTTGCGTATCGGTGCTACGTTTTTCATAGCCGGGTGAAACAGCGGAGCATGCATAAAACATATTCCGCAACGATCCATCTGTTTCTTCAAAACATCCAGGTCGTTGGTAAAGGTATAACCGAAATGTTCCATAATGGTCGAAGAACCTACTGGTGACGAAACACCGTAATTCCCATGTTTTGCTACATTCACTCCGGCCCCGGCTACTACAAAAGAAGCACAGGTAGAGACATTGAAGGTATCTTTCCCATCGCCTCCTGTCCCACATAGGTCTATAGGATCAAAAGCAGTCATATCTACCGGCAGGCATAATTCCAGCATACTGTCCCTGAAGCCTTCCAGCTCCTGTACTGTAATACTCCTCATCATATAGATCGACAAAAAAGCTGCGATCTGCGAGGGATTTACTTCCCCTCTGGTAATTCTGAGTAATACGGTTCTGGCTTCTTCCTTGGAAAGCGTTTTATGCTCCAGTAAATAAGATAATATATGCTTCATAAGTAGGCAATTTACAAAAAGACTCCTTAAAAAACCTAGCACTCTTGTATTGTTTCAGCTCCGTCTTTATCAAATACGACAGGAGCATACCGTGATATCATTCTCGCTGTACCCTGTTGCCCCTGCTGATTCCGAACGATTTATACTTCCGGAGTTACGTCCCATGGCTTGTCCTCTGACAAAACGATCACTGCAGGGAAGCACGCCTTTTAATGAGGCCGAGCGATTTTTGTTATGCCGTCTTATTTTAATCTAAGCTGAATATCATATTTTTGCAATGCTTTAAAGAAAGCCAAACGAGTCATTTACTATTCTCTTCTGACCTAACGGTCCCAGAGAAGATTAAATTTCTGTTAAACAATTACCGGACTGACAACATGAACTATCCCATACTACAACTGAAGCTTAAACGCGAACGCTCTATCCTGCTCAAACATCCCTGGATCTTTTCAGGAGGACTGGAACGGAAACCCAAGGCACAGGAAGGTGAAATCGTGGAGGTAAGAAGCCACCACAACGACATTTTAGGTTATGGCTTCTATTCGGAAAAAAGCCAGATCAGTTGCCGTATGTTTGACTGGCAGTCCCAACCTTCTGAATTTGAAAAAGCTGATTACTGGACCAATAAAATAGCACAGGCACTGGCGCTGCGCAAAGCGATCCTGCCGGCGGATACCGATGCATACCGTCTTCTGCACGCAGAAGGGGATTTTCTCCCTGGCATTATTGCCGATGTATATGCCAATGTGGTAGTACTTCAGATCCTGGTCAAAGGGATCGAACAGCGGAAAGAGCTGATTCTTGAGGCCTTCCGGCAAAACGGATTTGAAAACATTTACCTCAAGACCAAAACAAGCTCGCAGAACATTGAAGAGATCAGCAGTACCTCCGGATGGCTTTCCGGTGGTGGAGCGGGAAAAGTGATCAGCCGGGAAAATGGGTTGCAATTCAATGTAGATTTTGTGGATGGGCAAAAAACCGGTTTTTTTATTGATCAGCGCGACAATCGTCAACTCCTGAAAACACTTTCCAACGGCAAAAAAGTACTGAATACCTTCTGCTACACCGGAGGATTCAGTGTCTATGCACTCTCGGGAGGTGCTACAGAAGTACACTCTGTAGATATTTCTGCTGAAGCCGTAAGACTGGCAGAGGAAAATGTACTGCTGAATTTTCCGGATGCTCCTCATAAAGGGTTTGCGGTCGACTGCTTTGACTACTTAAAAGACATGCCCGAAAATGAATACGACCTGATCGTATTGGATCCCCCTGCCTTTGCTAAAAATGCCCGTGCGATCGACAATGCCTCGCGCGGATACAAACAGATCAATATGAGGGCCTTTAAAAAGATCAGGCCGGGTGGAATCTTGTTTACGTTTTCCTGTTCGCAAAACATCTCTAAGGATCTGTTCCAGAAAATTGTATTCGGAGCTGCTGCCGACGTAGGCAGAAATGTAAGGATCATCCATCAACTGCACCAGCCGGCCGATCACCCTGTCAATATTTACCATCCCGAAGGAGAGTATCTTAAGGGGTTGGTACTTTGGGTGGAATAAATCATTAAAAGTACGCAAAGGAGAGCCTTTAGCTTTCCTTTACACTGAAAATCAGCCCATAAACCCAAAACACACATTTGACGTAATTAGGATGACAGAGAAATATTCTCTTTAAAACTCAAACTATTACAAAAACCGGTTTCCTCTAATGAAAAAAACTACTTTTCTCATATTTTGTATTTTCAGCTTACTACTGAACGCCTGTAAATCGAAAAAAAAGGAGGATCTTCCTGATCCTACTACTCCCACAGAACCGAAACTAATTTTCAAATTTCAATTCGATTCCACACAAGCCAGACTCGATAATCTTGGCCAACCAAGTACCATCCCGGCAGGGAATGCCACTCAATCGCCGGTATTCCGCAGCATGAGTGCACACTATATCGAACTGGCTCCGAACGATCACACCTTACTGGGAGCAGGAGAAGTCTTGTACCGGGCCAAGGAAACAACTGCCGGAGGAGCCAATGCCATTGACTTTGATGCCTCCACCGTAGCCGGACAAGGAGAAGTGTTTTTCAGCATACCGCTCAAAGATTTGAAAGCCGGTTCTTATAAATGGCTGAGAGTATCACTGGCGTATCAGAACTACGACATCCGGTACAAATATCATTATTCCGGCACCTCCACCGATTATTATTTAACGGGAACGCTGGCTTCCTTCATCGGATTTAACACCTACATAACCTCCTACCGGATCAACACAAACACGATCACCGTCAACGATGACAAAACACAGGGATATTGGGGATTCGAGACCACAGTCCTGAACAACACTGCTACTGCTACCGGGCAGGCTCCGGCTACTACCGTGCCTAATCCTCTTAGTGCAACCTCTCCGATCCCGGCAGGAAGCTGTGTGGTGACAGGACAGTTTGCCAACAATCTCGTCATTGCAGGGAATGAAACAAAAGACATCACCATTGTAGTTTCTCTTTCAACCAACAATAGTTTTGAATGGGAGGATACCACTCCCGATGGCTGGTTTGAGCCCAATGCACCGGCCAACGAAACCGTAGCCGACATGGGCATCCGGGGTTTAATACCGCGCATAGAATAAGTAAACAGGAGCAGGTAGCAGGAAACCGTTTTTTCTGCTACCTGCTCCTGTTTAAAAACAGTCTGTATTTTAGAGTTCCCTTCATCCGAAACAGCTGTATTTTTTCGCAAAGCTTCTTCAAAATTCCACTGCTCCGGCCGCTTACCAGCCATTTACGGCGAAAACAACGCTTCGTTTTTTTACACTTATGAGTCCCGTTCATTTTATTATTTATCCGTATTAAAACAACTTTTTTTGATATATTACGGTATATATAAAGACTAACTAACAGATATTTTTATGGAAGTAACAAGATTATTTGACCTGATCCCTTATCAATTGGAGCGCAATCCCAAGGAGGACTGTCTGGCCAATAAAGTAAACGGCCAATGGGTAAAATACAGCACCCGCCAAGTGCAGGATACTGTTAACAAAGTTAGCCTCGGATTATTAAAATCCGGAATCAAAAAAGACGATAAAATATCGGTGATCTCTTCCAACAGACCCGAAAGGAATTTTATAGATCTGGGAGTACAGCAGCTTGGGGCCATTCTTGTGCCGATCTATCCTACTGTTACCGAAGAAGATTTTAAATTCATTTTCAACGACGCCGAAGTAAAGATCGTTTTCGTGGAAAATGCTGATCTGTATGCAAGAGCAAAAGCAGCGGCGGCCTCAGCCCCCAGCGTCATAGAAATTTATTCTTTCCTGGAGATCCCGGGAGTAAAAAACTGGAAAGAGATCACCTCGGCAGCAGAAGGAAGCGATGTAGCCACCCTGGAACCCTACAAAGCTGCAGTGACCACAGAAGATATCCTAACGCTTATCTATACTTCCGGTACTACCGGAACCCCGAAGGGTGTAATGCTTTCGCACTCCAATATCATCAGCAACTACAAAGCCTGTATCCCTTTGATGCCGGTCAACAATACTCACCGGGCGCTGAGCTTCCTCCCGATGTGTCACATCTACGAGCGGATGCTCGGGTATCTGTACATGGCGGTAGGGGTTTCCATCTACTATGCCGAAAGCATGGAAACCATCGGAGAGAACCTGAAAGAAGTGAAACCCGATATGTTCACTACGGTTCCAAGATTACTGGAAAAAGTATACGACAAAATCGTCAATACAGGAGCCGCCCAGAAAGGGATCAAAAAAGCGTTGTTCTTCTGGGCGCTGAACCTGG
>CAYTGJ010000050.1:17068-28831 GCA_964437245.1 uncultured Chitinophagaceae bacterium | reverse complement strand
CACAGAAAATGCTAACAATGATATTGGGTATTCCGGTACGGGGACTGATATAAAGTATTTATTCATTACTGCTCCGGCAGGATTTGAATTTAACCCTGGTTCAGGAAACGTATGGAAGAGTGGGAACGATATTTCTGCCATCAGTTTTTTATTCAGAACGTCAGGAGTGTTTGCGATCTCCTATTCGGTAGGAGCCGTAGCCGATAATAATACGATCACTATTGCTGACCTGCAGCTGCGTGCGACCGAACTTGCCTCGGGAACTGTTCAGATCGGAACAGGATCCAGTTCGATCAATGGGCTCTGGACCGGGATTACGCTGGCTACAGTAGGAACCGCTATCTCCGATATCAACTTTCCGGCAGTTACTTCCAGATGCTCGTATGCGGGAGCATTTTCGCTCGGAGCTACCCATACCCTGAGAGGAGGAGTAACGTTATTTTCCCAGCCCTATACTTCTTCTCCTGTCGGAGGAGCTATTACCGGATCGAACTTTTCACCTTCTGCTGCCGGGAGCGGTACTCATACGGTCACTTATACTGTAAATACTTCCGGAGGTTGTGCTTTTACGGCTATCCGTACGGTTGATATCAATGCGGCTCCGGTAGTGACCATGACTGTCACTGAAACCAGTGGCGCAAACAATAATGACTCAAGAATATGCCAGGGAGATGCGGTGACCTTTACGGCCAATGGGGCCAGTTCATATCGTTTTATCAGACAGGCGGGGACCGTACAGTTGTCAACAGCCTCCCCTTATACCACCACTTCTCTGAATAGTGGTGATGTGATCTATGCAGAAGGAACGGCTTCAAATGGTTGCGTTAGGAATTCAGGTAACCAGGCCATCACAGTGGATCCTTTGCCTGCGAATCCGGTCTTCAATCCTTCCAACGCTGTTTTCGCCAATACTGATCCTGGTTTCTGGCTGGATACTCTTGGAGCGCCGGGAGAAGAAGCGAATCGCACGGTAGGCTCTCCTTCGTATTTTACGTCCAATAATCCCGGGGTTGTTTTTCAGGGAGGGCGTTACTTCTTTTACCCTCAGGTAGCAGGTACAGGAAACCATATCATTACCTATCATTATGTAGATCCGACGACCAGGTGTGAAAGTACTACCGACAAGGGAATACAGGTGGGAAGTAGTGGTACTGCGGGAGGAAGTATAGAGGATCTGAATGTGAAATATTGTACGGATGATGAAGAGGATACGATCTATGTAGATTTTTGTCAGAGTTGTTTGTTCTATTGTTCTTATTATAATGGAATGGAGTTTTCTCCGGATGGAGGTTCTTCCTGGATGATGTTATCTCCTGTTTCGGCCGATTATCAGGGCTATTGTTTATTAGGATCAGGAAGTACCTATCGTTATACTTACATCATTTCACCTTCTTCGCTTGGAGGAGCGGGAATTAAGTTATTTCGTTATGTTTATCAGTCGAACACCGGTTCCATGACCTATTCCCCTACGCAGTCCACCATCGTGTACGAGAAGCCCAACGTAACGATCACGAATACTTTTAATACGGTAAACTGTTCAAGCCGTCCGAATACTCAGCTTACTTATTTTGCCAACGGAGCTTCCGGTACAGGGGTATTTTCTTCTTCAACGCCGGATTTTGTTCAATTCAATACAGGAGATTCCCGTTATTATGTACATTGGAACGAAGGAACAATTACCGTTGACAGTACCAGCAGAACCATCGACCTCGAATTTACGGACAATGTTTCCGGGTGTGTGAACTCTACTTCGGTGGAGGTGAAAGTAGCGCTGAAACCTTCTCCCATAATATTTACGCCTCCTCCTGCCTATTGTCAGTCCGATTTTGTGACTGCTGCCATAAATGGAATCAGCAATGAGGCAACGGTACAATGGATCAAAGATAATCCGGCCAACACTCCTTCATTTGTCGATTCTTATAACCCTGCTAATTTTAGTAGTACGGTTTATTCCAGAGGGATGCTCATGACAAGTGAAACGTATTACCTGAAGCAGTATTTATATGCTGGATGTGAGAGTGATCCTTCTTTGCCTTATAATATGACCATCAATAATCCGGTCCGTGTTTACATTGGTCAATATAACACGGTTTGCTCCAATCAGCAGATCAGTTTGGACAAACTTCAGAAAACAGGACCTGTTGTTTCACATACCTGGTCTGCGATCACAGGGATTCCCGGTATATTTAATGACAATACCTCTAACAGTCCGACCTATACCTTGAGTACGGATGACATTGCAAGAGGGTATGTAAACTTCAGAGTGCTTACAGCTGATCCGGATGGTATCGGACAAGGATGCCCGGCGGTGAGCAAAGATACTACGGTATACATTAGCGAACTTCCGGTGATTACGGTGACTTCTTCGCAACCGGTCTATTGTTCGGACAATGCGATTACACTTTCGGCATCTGCCAATAAATCTTCGGCACTGCCCATCACCTGGTATAAAGGTTCCATTGCCGGAGGAGATCAGACTGGAATTTTAGCTCCTAACAATATTACGACCAGTTTTACTCTATCGGCTTCCGAAAAGGCAGGAGGAAATATTACCTTTAACGTAGAAAGTTCTGATCCCGATGGACCTGCAGGACCTTGCAGCAGCACTTCCTCCAGCGTTACCATCCAGATAAATCCTGAAGCAATAGTAGAGGCCGGCGCAGATATATATTCCTGTGGAGACGATCCTATTCCTCTTTCAGGAAGCTGTATACGGATCGGCGGAACCAATAACCTGAATGGCTATTGGACCAACAACAGTACCTGGAGTACTTCTTTCCTGGGAAATGCGAATCCGAAAGTGGCCACGTATAATCCGACACCGGCAGAAGCTACTTCCGGGCAAAGCTTTTTGTATACGCTTGTATCGGAAGATCCGGATGGCGCAGGACCTTGTACGTATAAAACAGCCGTTAAAAAAGTAACGATCAATCCCAAAGCTTATATAGTGGCAATGCCGGACTATACCGTCTGTTCAGATGGAATAGTCAATCTGAACAGTACACCTTCAGGAGTATCTTCCCTGACGTTCAACTGGTATAAAAATACGATTCAGACCGGCATTGTGTCGCCTACGAGTGCCAATACTACCTACAATTTATCTCCGGGAGAAAAGGTCGGTGGACCGATCTCTTTCCGGATAGAGACCAGTGACCCGGATGGCAGCGGCCCTACAGGTCCTTGTTCGGCTGTGAGTGCTGATGTGGTGGTAACCATAAATCCGGAAGCTGTAGTAGAGGCCGGGACTCCTATCTATACCTGTGGTGCTGCCGCAGTGCCCTTATCAGGAACCTGTACCAGGATCGGAGGACTAGATCTTGCGGCTACCTGGAGTAAGGGAGCCTGGTCGGAAAACATTGCCGCCAATACCAATCCGAAAAATTTTAACTATATCCCTACCGTCCTGGAAGCAGAAAACGGAGGAGCTTATACGTACACACTGACATCTGCTGATCCGGACGGACCGGCAGGGCCATGCGTAGCAGTAGCCAAAACCGTAACGCATACGATCAATCGTGCTCCTTTTGTCTATGCTGGAGCGAATACCACGTATTGTTCCAATACTATCCCGGATCTGATGGCAGAACGTTCGGGAAGTGCGAGCTTTATTACCTGGACGAAATCGGCGGGAAGTGGTACGATCGGAAGTATCTTTTCAGATACTACTATTTATAATGTACACCCCGGAGATTATGCAAGCGGTGTACCTCTGACAATTGATTTTACGGCAACGACTAATGATCCGGACGGTACAGGACCTACCGGCCCTTGTGTACCCGCAACGAGTGTCGTGCAAATCACCATCAATCCACACCTGACCGTGAATGCCGGTTCAGACATCACGGTCTGTGCCAATCAGCCGGTCAACCTGAATGGAAATGTTAAAATAGGCGGATCAGACAGAACTGCTCCGGGAGTAAATACCTGGAAAACATTTGACGGTCTGGGGACCTTTACACCGGTAGGACCAAGTAATTTTACCGGAACTTATAATCCTTCAGGAGTATTGACTTCTTCCGGAATAGTAGCGCAGGGTACAGGTGAACTTGGCCTGGGAGATACTTTGTTCGCTTACCTGGTATCTGCAGATCCTGATGGAGCCGGACCATGTAAAGCGGATTCGCAGAATGTCAGGATTATTATTAACCCTCTGCCGATTCCCCATTTTCTTTCTACAATGTCTACCGAATATTGTATAAGCGGAAATCCGATCACCTTGCAGGGAAACCTGGGGAGTACGTTTTCTCCTACCGGTGCTTCGGCTACGTTCTCCGGCGGGACCTACGTGACACCGGTAGGGTTTGAATATGAATTTGATCCAAAGAAAACACAGCCGCTGAACATCAATGGCGGAAACTATCAGATCCGGTATACTTTTAAGGATAATCACAATTGTTCCAATTACTCCGATACGACCGTGAATGTCTTTCCTGTTCCTGTAGTGAGCTTTACTACATCTTCGCGGTGCCAGTACGATACTATTACCTTTACCGAAACGGCTACTGTAAGTTCCCTGGTATTCCCGAGTACAGAAATAGACTGGGATTGGTATATAGACGGAGATACAGTGGTAAATGTATTGCCGCCTACCGTATACAGCCTGAATACACCCGTGACCCAATACGCATTTTCCAACTACGGGAATCATAACATAAGTCTGAGAGTGACGTCCAACAGTGGTGGGGTGCTTAATTGTACTACCCGTAAAGACACTACATTGATTTTCGGTCCGTATCCTGTAGTCGATTACGAATGGTCCCGTCCTTGTTCGGTAGACTCGGTGGTATTCTTGAATAAAACCACTATCCCAATGGGGTATGCCAACAGTATTCTCTGGAACATGAATGGAACCGGAGCTTATAAGAATGCTACTTCAGCGGTCATGCTTCATCCTCAGTATAAGTTTGATCAGCCGGATGTATACGATGTAGAGCTGGTGGCTACCACCAATATTTATAATTGTGAAAGCAGCGTTACGAAAGAAGTATATGTAGTGCCTACTTATTCTGTTACCCCTTCGAATCCATATGATTCGTCGTTCTCGTCAGGAAATCTCAAGTGGGCTCCAAGTGGAAGCAGTATCAATGGAGAAAGCTATAGCTGGGAGTGGGGAACCCCTGCCGGGAAAACGGTGATCAATCCAGGGAAAAATTTATGGATTACTAAACTTGCCGGAAATTATAACCGGGGAGAATCGTCGGAACTGAACAGTCCGTGTTTTAATTTCAAAACACTTGATAAACCAATGCTGGCCATGAAAATGTGGGCGAATACCCGAAATCTGGCTGGAGCGGTAGTGGAAGCTACCTATGGAAATAACCAGCAGTGGGTGACAATAGGACAAATAGGGGAAGGACTTGACTGGTATAATACTGCCGGAATTGTGGGGTTGATCGGAAATTCTCCTTCAAACCCTATTGCTCAGGGATTTTCAGGCGAACTCCTGGATTGGAATGTTGCGAAGATTGGTTTGTCGGAATATGCAAACCAGGATAGCCTGGTACGATTCAGAGTTGTATTTGGAAGTGCTGATGTAAACGATGCCTTGAACCAGAGAGACGGTATTGCGCTGGATAGCATCTGGATCGGAAACCGTTCGAAAACAGTTTTGGTGGAGCATTTCACCAACGCTATGAGCAGTGCCTGTATAGAAGCGAATGATACCATTAATTCATTCCAATCGAGAAGACAGGGAGATATGGTGTCCATTCACTATCATACCAGCTTCCCTGGCAGTGATAACATGAATCTTAAAAACCCGGTGGACCCAAGTGCACGTGTGCTTTATTATGGCATAAGTAAGTCCCCAAGGACTCAGATAGATGGAATTAGCCATTATGAACAGTATGGAAACAGCCCTTCTGCAGTCAAGCTTAATTCAATTGATACGAAGGCGCTTGAAAATGCAAAGTTTGCGCTGGATATATCCAGTAAAAAGACCGGGATGAATTTAGAGGTCAAAGCCCAGTTGATCGCGAAAGAAGCATTTTCCCAGGATGTGGTCTTAAACGTTGCAGTACTGGAAAAATATGTGTCAGGAGCAGTGGTAGGAGGAAACCAGAGCGGATACCAGTGGGTATTGAAGAAAATGTTGCCGGATGCTGCGGGAAATTATATAAGCAGGACCTGGGCAGCAGGTGATACTGTAAAAATGCCTTATAACTGGGATTTTGTAGTGGGAGACTTCTACGATACGGCTCAGGTAGAGGTAGTGGCGTTTGTACAGAACTATATCACGAAAGAAGTGTACCAGGCGGCAAGAGTATCCAGCAACGGAAATACCGGAATGCCAGTGATTACAGCGGTAGATATCCAGCACCTGGAAGAAAATCTTCTTATTTACCCGGTACCGGCAGACGATGAAATCAATGTATTATTTGGAAGTGATCTGCGGAAAGATCTTCCTTATACGCTGAGCGATGATCTTGGACGGATCGTGGAAAAAGGGATCGTGGAAAAAGGAACCCGGATGCTGTCGTTCAATAGTAAGAACCTGGCAGCCGGAATGTATTACCTCTCTATAACTAAAGAAGACGGAAGTTCTTTGCATAAGAAAATAATCGTATTGCACTAAGTATCGACAGACCTGGAATCCTGGTCGTATAGAAATCTAAATCCCCCGTTTGCAGCCGGGGGATTTTTTATTTTTATTAATTTATAATACCTTGTATATATTGAGATTATTTGTTGTAGACAGCGTAAAAATTGAAATTCAAAATCAACTATTATCACTATCTGATCCTGTCAGCCGGCCTTGCAATCATCAGTTGGCTGATGTGGTACAACTTTGTATATACCGAATCTCCCAAAGGGTATGAAGCTTATACCAACTATATCACGGAACGAATTCAGGAGGAGCTGGCTGTTTCAGAAGAGGAGCTGACCGAAATAGAAAAGCAGGTCAGAAAGACTCCCGATAATTTTGCCCCTTTGCTTAAATTTAAAAATCACTATCCGTTTTATATTTTTAAAAATGACACACTGCTCTATTGGTCGGAATATAAATTCGTTCCCAAGTATTCTCTTTTAACAGGAAAAGAAAAAGAAAGCTACGTACAGTTACCGATTGGAAAATTTATTGTCAACAGGAAAGAGATAGGCGGAGGGTTGACAGTATTTTCATGTATCCCTTTATCTTCTGAATACAGTATAGAAAACAATTACCTTCATTCAGGACTGAACAGGGATATCTTTACACATGATAATATTGAAATAAATAATTTTCATACCCCGGGAAGCTATGCGGTATTTTCGGCTGGCCATAGATATTTATTTTCATTGGATTTTCACGATGCGAGTAATATTGTAAGCAACGGCGTTTTGTTTCTTATAATAGGGCTTTCTGTGTTTTCAATAGTAGCTTTGCTTAGCTGTATTTTTTATCTGGTAAACGATCTTGTGGGAAAAGGTTCCCTGATGTATGGAACGATCCTGCTATTTTTTAGCCTTGTGTTCATCAGAGGTATTATGTTGTTTATTCAGTATCCTTTTTCAATTATAGAACTCAAATTATTTAATCCCCGGTATTTCGCTTCCTCTGAAATTTCTCCTTCGCTGGGTGACCTGTTTTTGAATGTGATTTTCTTTTCGCTGTTCTCCTGGTTTATTCTGAATCATTATTACAAAAGTAATCTGGTCAGAAAGATCCTGATACGCAGCAAAAAAAATGGATTTCTCTATTGCATATTGCTTAGTATCGTAAGTGTATGCATTTTGTTGTACCTGAGCTATATTTTTTCAGAAGTCTATTCCAACTCTCAGTTTACACTGGACATCACTCAAAGTATCCGGATCAATTATCTGAAAGTAGTAGGCCTGCTGATCCTGATCATGGCAAGTGGAATATATTTCATATACAATCACATTACGCTGCGTCTGTATATTTTCATGACCGGAAATAAAAGATCCCTCAAAAAGATCATCCCGATTGTCTTGGTCTCTCTTTCGTTTCAGATCATCATGATCTGTATAGGAGAGGATAACTGGATCCTTATTCCCGTCCATCTGATCTATTGGTTGATCCTGATCTTTTTTTCCCTGCCGGGAAATCTTGGAACATTGAAATATTCTACTTATGTGTATTTCCTTTTTACGGCTTTCATCTGCTCTTTTACAGGAGCGGTTAACCTGTATTATGTAAACGCAGAAAAAAATATTATCGAAAAACATAAATATGCTTTTCAATTGCTAAACGAAAATGATCTTTTTGCAGAGTACCTCCTCAGTGAATCAATGGACATGATCGTAAAAGATAAATTCATCATAAGCCGTATCAAATCCATATTTTATTCGAAAGAACTGATTGAGCAGAAGATCAAGAAAAATATTCTTCCAGATTACCTGGATAAATATGAAGTACATATTTCCGTATTTGATTATGCCGGAAATGTAACGCTTCAGCGGGCAGAGTATACCGATTATTATGAAACACTTGCCCGCTTTTCCAGTACTGCCTCCATTACAGATTATAAGAACATATTTTTTGTGAATGAAAAAATGGACAGTCCTTTGAAACGCTACATTGCTTTCAGGGAATTGTATGACAACGGTGTAATGGTGGGAGGAATCGTACTCGAACTGGTCCATAAAAAAAATTCTCCCAATAGTGTTTATCCGGAATTACTGGTAGATAAAAAGTTCATTACTCCCCAGCAGTACAATAATTATCAGTATGCGATATACGACGATAAATTGTTGCTGAGCAAAGGATACTTTAATTATGAAAGGTATTTTGATGAGAGCGCCTTGCTTAAAAAGGAATTGTACCTGATGGGGATGAATATCAATGAATACCACCATTTGGGTATTGAGTCCTCGGACGGAAAGATCGTGATCATTTCCAACGAAGAATACACTCTCAAAAATATTCTCTCGAATTTCTCCTTTTTATTTTTCCTGTTGTTAATCTTTGTACTGCTGTTTATCGGAGGATACATTTATTATTTTCAGTACAGAAGAGTTCAGATCAATTATGCCACCAAGATATTGGTGTACCTGAATGTGGCGTTCTTCCTGCCGTTGTTTATTGTGAGTATTGTGACCCTGAGCCTCATCAGTAACTATTATAAAACAAGTCAGAACAAATCTTTTGTGCGAAAAGCCGAGTCGCTCAGTACGAATATTTTGAATCATCTGGAAAGCTATCAGGACGATCCTTACTGGGAGCAGAGACTGGAAAATGATATTGCCCATCTGGCAAGCTATACGGATTCCGATATTAATTTATATAACCCGAAAGGAGAATTACTTTACTCTTATCATCCTGCTATTTATCAGCGCAATCTTTTATCGCGATACCTGAATCAGGAAGCCTACATCGGTATTGCCAAAGGCGGGGATACGGAGATTATGCTGAACGAATCGTTGGGTAGACTGCGCTACAACGTAGTATACATGCCGATAAAATCCTACCGCACCGGTGAATTGCTTGGTATTCTCAGCATCCCGTTCTTTGAATCGAGACAAGAACTCAGCAGTCAGTTGATCGGTATTTTTACCACTACCCTGAATATCTTTTCGATTATCTTTATAGTATTTGCAGGGCTTTCCTATTTCGCTTCCCGTATTCTTACGTCTCCTCTGAATATCATTACCCAGAAAATACGCAAAACGACCTTTGGGGAAAACCAGCCCCTGGACTGGAACTCCAAAGATGAAATAGGGCTGTTGATCACCGAATACAATTCCATGCTGCAGAAACTGGAGCAAAATCGTATAGCACTCAGCAGAAGTGAAAAAGAATCGGCCTGGCGGGAAATGGCCAAGCAGGTAGCGCATGAGATCAAAAATCCTCTGACACCTATGAAGCTGAAAATACAGCATTTGCAGAGGAGTTGGAGCGAAAAAAATCCGAATGCAGAGGCACAAACACTGAAAGGATTGCAAAGCCTCCTGGATCAGGTCAATATCCTGAACGAGATAGCGTCTTCTTTCTCTGTTTTTGCCAAAATGCCGATTCCTAAAAATGAACCTTTTAATATTTCCGAGGTACTAAAAAGTACTGTGGACCTATACAACAATACCCACGATGTACACGTTGATATAGAAGTAGAAGCCGGGGAGTATTGGGTGGAAGGGGATCAGCAGTTGATGGGAGCGATTTTCACCAACCTGATCATTAATGCGATTCAATCGGTTCCTTATGACAGAAAACCTAAAGTAGGGTTTTCCCTTTCAAAAACAGGTCAGAATGTTTTGATAGAAATCAAAGACAATGGAACAGGCATTTCTGATTCTATTAAAAACAAGGTGTTTTTACCGAATTTTACAACCAAAGAAACAGGATCAGGAATAGGACTTGTCGTGGCCAAAAGAGGGGTAGAACATGCCGGCGGACGGATATGGTTTGAAACCCGGGCAGGAGAAGGTACCTCCTTCTACATAGAAATACCGTTGGTAAATTGATACGCCTGAAATTTATATTATTTCTGTTCTTTTTTGCGGTCTCTTTTGCAACCTATGCTCAGGTAGGAAACAAAAGATGTAAGTGGGTACTCGTCAATTCAGGAAATGTAGAACTGGATTCTCTTTCTGTATTCCCCAATTCTATTCAGGTAAACTATCCGGCAGACAGTTCGGTCACGATCGATTACGATATCAATACTAATAAAGCTGTTCTGAAATCAAAAAATCCGGTGGATTCCATTCATGTATGTTTTACGGTATTGCCCTACCGGCTAAACCGTCCGTATTATAAAAGAGATATTTCCCAGTACGATTCCAACGCAGTTTACAAAGAAGATTACAGCTACCGGAAATATATGCCGGACCGCAAAGAAGAATTGTTTGCCAGTCCGGGGATCAATAAGACCGGTAATATTTCCAGGGGGATCTCCTTTGGAAATAACCAGAATGTTTTTGTGAACTCCGTACTCAACTTACAACTGGAAGGAAAGCTGACGGAAGATGTATCCATTACGGCAGTGATCTCGGATCAGAACATTCCTTTCCAGCCGGATGGAAATACCCAGCAATTGCAGGAGTTTGACAAAGTATATGTACAGTTGAAAAGTAAAAAGGCCACGTTGATCGCAGGAGACCTTGTGATGAGAAACGGGAACTCTAACTTTTTACGCTATTACAGGAACGTTCAGGGAGCTCAGGCAGAGTATTACGGAGGAGGGAAAGATTCTTCGGTCAGGTCGCTTACCACCGCAGGAGTGGCCATCTCGAAAGGTAAATTTAATTCGATGCAATTCGGGTTTGGCCTTCCCGATTCACTCAACGAGGGAGTGCAGGGGCCCTATCGCCTGAGAGGTCCGAATAACGAACGTTTTATTATCGTGCTTGCCAACTCTGAAAAAGTATACCTTGACGGACGGCTTCTGAAAAGAGGGTGGGACTTTGATTACGTGATCGATTACAACCAGGCAGAAATTACGTTTACCAACAATGTGCTGATCACCCGGTTTTCAAGGGTACGGGTGGATTTTGAGTATTCTGATAAAAACTATAGCAGAACAATCATGAACTTCAGCCATTACCAGGATTATAAAAAAGCGCATGGTTTTGTAAGTTATTATGCTGAAAGAGACAATCCTAATAATCCACTGCTGTATACGCTTACAGAAGCAGACAAACAATTCCTGAGCGGGATAGGAGATACACTGGAACGTGCCGTGGTATCGGGAGTGGTAGATTCCGGTTATACGGAAACCAAGAACTTATATAAGAAAGAGATTATAGGAGGGGAAGAAGTATTTATTTTTACTACACATCCCGACAGTGCTTATTACGATGTCCGGTTTTCGCAGGTCGATTTCG
>CAYTGJ010000050.1:8929-17058 GCA_964437245.1 uncultured Chitinophagaceae bacterium | reverse complement strand
CGATTTCGGAAGAGGGCGCTATATCCTGGATCCGCTGCCGATCAATGGGAAAATATACAAGTACGTAGGATTCCCAAACGGTAATTTTGAACCGGTTCAGTTGATCGCCACACCCAAACGAAAACAGATGATTGCGATGGGAGGTAGTGTGGATGCAAGTGCTACGGATATTTTCTTTGCGGAAGCGGCTTTTACCGTAAATGATCTTAACCTTTATTCTGGTTTCGACAGTGAGGATGATAAAGGATTTGCGTATAAGATCGGATACGCCAATAAAGGAAGGAATGTTTCTTTCCTGGAAAAATATAAATGGGTAGCCGGGGTGGATTATGAGTTTAACGATAAAAATTTTATTGCCATCGACCGTTTTCGGTCCGCCGATTTTGAGAGAGACTGGAGTGAAGATGTAAATGTAAAAGCAGAAAACAATTTACTGAACCTGACAGCCGGATTACACAAAAATGAATTTAACAAGATTAACTATCTGTATACCCGGAGAGAGAAGCCTTCGGATGTAAGCGGAAATCAGCATACCATGACCTTTAACCAGACCATCGGGAAACTACAGTTTTTGGGGACAGGTTTTCTGATGAACAACAACAGGCGTACAGAACGTTCGGACTGGCAGCGGTATACCACCAATGTATATTATAATTTTAAATACTTTGTACCGGGAGTCATGTTGAGCATGGATCATAACGTTGTGAGTGATTCTGTCGGAACGATCGTTCGGACAAGCATGTATTACGACGAACAGAAATTTTATATCCGGAACAGCGACTCAGTGAATTTTAAATATTTTATCGACTATGCTGTGCGTTCGGATAAAGAGGCATTTGCCGGAAGTATGCAGGACAATTCAAGAGCACAAACAACCAATATTGGAACAGGAGGGCGTATCGGTCAGAATCATATGGTGAACGCAACCTTTACCTACCGCTACCAGGACAACGACCGTGGTCCTACCAAAGTACAGAACGAGGAAACGGTGATGGGAAGAGGAGAATGGAATGCCGATCTCTTTAAAAGACATGTACGCTCAGAACTTCTTATGTCGAGTGCTACAGGCCGTGAACTGAGGAGACAGTTCGTTTATGTAGCGGTAGCCTCAGGACTTGGGACACACGTATGGAATGATTTTAACAACGATGGTGTCCAGCAGTTGAATGAATTTGTGGAAAAGATACTGGACGATCCCAACGGAGAATATATCAAAACTTACACCCCCACAGATCAATACATCAAGGCCTATACCAATACTTTTAATTACCGGTTTGATGCTTCTGCACCCCGTAAATGGAGAGCCTCTTCCAGTAAGGTAAAAAACTTTTTGTCAAAATTTTCCAACGTATCGTCCTGGACTGTCAATAAAAAACTGCTGGATCCCAGTATCGCCAGCCGTTTCATCCCTTTTTATACCAGGATAGCAGATTCAAACCTGGTCTCTTTTCAGAATAATGTGCGGTCAACGATGTTTTTCAACAGAACAAGTCCCACGTATGGAGTAGAGCTCAACTACGTCAATACAGAAAGTAAAAATTATTTATCGCAGGGGTTTGACGAAAAGAGACACAACGACGTAGGAACCAATCTCCGGCTTAATGTAAAAAAAACCTTCAATGTAAAACTGACGGGAACTCATTTGGGAAGGTTCAGCAGCTCTACTTATCTTCCGGATCGAAATTATACGATCGAAGGTTGGAAAGCTGCACCGAGTCTTTCGATACAACCTAAAAATACCTTCCGGCTTACGACCAGTTTTGCCTATACCACCAAACGGAATGTCCTGGAAGGTTCTGCAGGAGAGTCCGCTAAGTTGTACGAGACCGGGGTGGAAGTCAAAGTCAATAAACTTTCACGAAGAACGATCACCTGTAATTTGAAATTCATTAATATTGAAGCCAACATGCAGACTACTTCTCCTAACTCGCCCATTGCCTACGAAATGTTTGAAGCCTTACAGATCGGAAAAAACTTTACCTGGACAGCCATATGGCAGGAAAAGCTGGTGAATGGGTTACAACTCTCTTTCAACTACGAGGGCCGTAAAACAGGAGATAATAAAGTAGTACATATCGGAAGAATGCAGGTTTCGGCTTTATTCTGATTTTTATTACTTTTACAGGTTCTAATCCTATAGAAGAATGCAGACGGAGCGATATTTACTGGTCATAAGACGAATATTGATTTTAGCGATCCTTTATTCCTGCTGTCGCGGACTATTTTTGATTTTTAATTACGACGTATTTCAGGAAGCCGGTCTTTTCGATATCGTATTGGCTTTTGTATACGGATTGCGATTCGACCTTTCGATTATATTTTCCAGCAACCTCCCTTTTATCGTCTTTAGCCTGCTCCCTTTTTCTTTCATGGATTCTCCGGTAGCCAAGCGAATCCTGAAAACTCTTTATCTGCTGGTCAATGTACCCCTGCTGTTTATGAACCTGGCAGACACCGAGTATTTTAAATTTACGCTGAAACGTACAGGCTATGATGTGATGGGCATTGCCGGAGATGTACAGCAGCAGAGTGTTCAGCTGGCGTTGCATTATTGGTATATTCCATTGCTTACAGTACTCATGGGATGGAGCCTTTATAAACTGTACGACCGGAAAGCTGAAACGACTAAGCGTATACCATTATGGGTTTCCGGGGTGATCCTGGTTATATCAGTGGCCTGTTCTGTACTGATCATCCGGGGAGGACTCCAGTACAAGCCTCTGAAACCTGATCATGCCTTTGTGCAATCTCCCAATGTACTGGGAAACCTGGTCCTGAATACTCCTTACAATTTTTTCACTACGATGAATTTCCCGAGAGTGGAAAACAGTACTTATTATAGCTCCGACAGCCAAGTACGAGAACAGCTTCCTCATGCAGTCAGTACACTTGAACGACTGCCTGCCGGGACCAATGTAGTGGTGATTATTTTGGAAAGTTTTTCCAGGGAATATATGGGAACAACAGGAAAGAAAAATACCTATACACCCTTTCTGGATTCTCTTGCTTCCGCAGGTGTTTTCTTTGATCATCATTTTGCCAATGGAAAACGGTCCATTGAGGCAGTACCTTCCATTTTTGCTTCTGTACCGGCCTTGATGGAAGAACCTTATATCACCGGCGTATACCAGGGGAACGAATTGCATGGAATAGCCGAACAGCTTGGCAGACATGGTTACCATACGGCTTTTTTTCACGGAGGGAGAAACGGTACCATGGGGTTTGATAAGTTTGCGCTGAATGCAGGATTCAGAGAATACTACGGACTGAAGGAATATCCGGATCAGGAAAAAGATTTTGATGGGACCTGGGGCATTTACGATGAACCTTATCTTCAATATTTCTGCCGGAAGTTGTCGTCCTTTAAAGCACCTTTCATGGCTGGAGTATTTACGTTGAGTTCCCATCAGCCCTACAGCGTTCCGGTACAGTACAAAGGAGTTTTCCCAAAAGGAACACTGGAAATACACGAAAGCATAGGCTATGCGGATCATGCGTTAAAGAAATTCTTTGAATCGGCTTCCTCTGCCGGATGGTATCAAAACACACTCTTTGTGATCACCGCCGATCATACCCAGGGATTGTCGACAAAAGAATACCAGAATGTGATCGGAGAATACAGGGTGCCTATGATCCTCTTTCACCCCGGGAAAAAAATAAAGGTGGATACTTCCCGCGTTTCCCAGCACCTGGACATTATGCCTACTGTTCTTGATTACGTGGGGATCAGAAACGAACGCCCTGTTTTGTTCGGGGAGTCGTTACTGGATTCTTCAGAAGGCAGGGCATTATTTTATAATAACAAAACGTATGTTTATTATAAAAAGGAATACTTCCTGGAATTTGATCAGCACAGCAGCCGTTTATACAGATCGTCCGACTGGAATAAAACGAATGAGATTACAGATCAGGGAATGCTCAAAGAGCAATATGAACAGGAACTGAAAGCCTATATCCAGTATTACAACAACGGGTTGAACAATAATAGCTGGTACCGGTTCGGGATTCACTGATCCTGTTCAGGTATAGAAGGAAGATCTGCTACAAATTCAAATTTTTTAAGTTCCTGATCAATGGAGCAGCAATACGTTTTCAACCCGTTGGTAAGCACGATGTATTTTGCTTTCGTAGTCATATTGTACATGGCGGCCTGGTCAAAGCTTGACTGGCTGATTTTCTGAACAGCGGATTTACACTCGACCAGAAGAAACGGCTGTCCCGACCGGTCGTATACAGTAATGTCACTTCTTTTCAATAGTTTATTGTATCGCAATCCGCTTTCGACTTTGATAAGGGCTTTGGGATAACGATAATGGCTAAGCAGTAAATTTATAAAATGTTGCCGGACCCACTCTTCCGGAGTCAACAAAAAATAATTTTTACGTATATAATCAAAGATATAAGGTTTGCCTTCTTCCTCTTTGATTTTTATCTCAAATTGCGGTAAGTTTAATTTCGGGAAAAGGCTCATCATTAGATCAATATTTAAAAATAAAGATAGTATTTAATTCAACAACCATGAAGACCAAAGAAGAAATAGTAAAAGACTGGCTGCCCAGGTATACAGGAGCACCTTTAAAAAGTTTTGGTGAATATATTCTGCTAACCAATTTCAGTAACTATGTCACAATGTTTGCCGAACAGTTTGGGGTAGAGGTCATCGGGTTGGATAAACCAATGCAGGTGGCGACTAGTAATAATATATCGATTATTAATTTCGGAATGGGAAGCGCAATGGCGGCCACTGTGATGGACCTGCTTTCGGCAGTGGAACCGAAAGCAGTTCTTTTTCTGGGAAAATGCGGTGGACTGAAAAAAACGAAGGTCGGGGATCTTATCCTTCCCATTGCCGCTATAAGAGGAGAGGGGACCAGCGACGATTATATGCCTAAAGAGATCCCGGCGCTTCCTTCGTTCAGATTGCAGCAATCAATTTCGTATGTTATAAAAAAATATGAACTCGATTACTGGACCGGAACAGTATATACTACCAACCGTAGGGTATGGGAGCACGATGCGAAGTTCAAAGAATACCTGACGGAAATAAGAACGATGGGTATTGATATGGAAACGGCTACCATCTTTATTGTCGGATTTGCCAATGGTATTCCTCATGGAGCTTTGCTATTGGTTTCTGACAACCCAATGACCCCTGAAGGAGTCAAGACCTCCAAAAGTGATGTATCGGTCACGCAGAAATATGTGACCAAACATCTGCAGATCGGAATAGATTCTCTGAAAGAATTGGCAGAGTCAGGAGAATCTGTCAAACACCTGATCTATGAATAAGCCTTCTTTGGGGAGGACTGCATACATTTTGATTAATTTATAAGTATGAGACGCCGGCTACCGGGTAGATAAGAGATGAGAAGTAATCTTGGGTATATTGAAATAGGAACAGGCTGTGAATTTTAGTAGTATAAACCATTTGTTTTCAGTATATTTATAGCATTATAGTTAAATTTATTTTAAATAAGTTGTAACACTAAATGTTATAACTTATATTTGTGTATATACTTGTAAAATGAATGCTATAACAAGTGGAAATATGTTCAGTATCTGCACTTTTATTATCTTTGTTGAATGAGGTTGGAAGACGAAATAAAACAGAAGGAATTTAGTAATGAGTATGCCAAAAGCGTGGTAAATCTTATTTACACCTTTAACTGGATGGATTCTCAGACCAGAGAGTTTTTGAAAAATTTTTCAATTACTACTCAGCAGTTTAATATTTTAAGGATTCTTCGGGGCCAGATGCCTCAGCCGGCTACCATCAACTTGCTGAAAGAAAGGATGTTGGATAAGATGTGTGATGCTTCCCGTATGGTGGAGCGGTTGAAGACCAAAGGACTGGTAGAACGGCAGGTTTGTGAAAAAGATCGTCGGGCAGTAGATATTATTATTACAAAGAAAGGACTCGATTTATTAGGTAAGATTGATAAAGAGATGCCGGAATATGAAAAAGTAATGCAAAATTTAGACCTTGCAGAAATAAAACAGCTCAATAATCTCCTGGATAAATTGAGAGGATAATTTTTAATAAACTGTAAGGATTCCTCGTTTTTTTGATAATTTCTAATTATTTGGTTACTTTTAGCGCCTGAGGAGGATACAGTATTTGTATTATAACAAGTTATTATTGTTCATTTTATGTTTTTGATCCTGGTAAGGTTATCGTTCATAATTCATAATTTTTAAGGACATCTGGCAGGATAATGCAAAAAAACAAATAATTAAAAGGTTACTATATTAAAATAAGCAGTATATATTAATGTCTGACGAAGAAGTCATAGCGAGAATTAAGAAAGGTGATGAACGCGCTTTAGATTTCCTTTACAAGAAAAATTATAAAATGATGACCAATATGATCATCAAGAATAATGGAAGTGAAGATGAAGCTAAAGACATTTATCAGGAAGCCTTGATCGTGGTATGGCAAAAAGTTCTGAGTCCGGATTTCGTTCTTTCATCCAAACTGAGTACCTACCTTTACAGTATCTGTCAAAATCTCTGGCGCAAAGAATTAGAGAGAAAAAACAGGCATACAGGTGAAGAGGAAATTACCAAAACGGAAATTACGGATATTGATAAAAAAGAAAGAATTGAAGTAATAAATCAATGTATTAACGATTTGGGAGAAACTTGCAGAGCAATTTTGACGTATTATTATTTCGATGATATGTCAATGGCAGAAATCGCTGAAAAAATGGGCTTTGCAAATGCCGATACCGCTAAGACTAAAAAATATAAGTGTAAACAGGAGCTGGATAAAATGATCAAGACGCTGTACAAGGCGAATGATTTCATGGATTAAATGTATTAATGAAGAAGTAGCATGAATTTTTACGAGGACAAAATTGACGCATATCTGGCAGGGAAGCTGAACACAGCGGATCAACTGGCTCTTGAGGAGGGGATGAAAAAAGACCCCTTGCTTAAAAGTGAGGTAGAATTTCAGAAAGATATCATCGATACCATAAAAAATAACAGAAAGATTCAGTTGAAAAACAGGCTGAATAGAATTGATGTAAGTACCTCTACGACAGGAGTATCTTCTGCCGTGAAAATAGCAGCCTCCTTTATTACAGTAGGGATTATTGGAGCCGGGGTTTACTATTATTCTGTATTCTCTCCTGGTAAACATAAAGAAAATGTAAGGGTAGTAGTGAACGAAAATGTACAAGCTCCGTTGGTACAGTCTGTAGATACAGAGGCCAGCGCAGAAAAACAGTCACTTATAGCTGCCAGTGAATCACTCACTTCAGAGGAAAACAGAACTGCAAACAACAATGCAGTGCCTAAAAATACGGTTACATCGGTACGTCCCGTTACCGTTAACAACGCTCCCGAGCCGGAGATCACCGCACAGGCAAATGTGCCAAATGGAGTGATTGCAGAAACCGAATCGGATAGGATCAACAGGGATGCCACCATCAATATCCCGGACGGTTCGATCATCGGAGAGACCAATATCAGCACAACGGCAAGTATTGAGGTTGGAGTAGACGATAAGAATAAAAAAGATTTCAGTTATAAGTACTATAACAACAAGCTGTTCTTGTACGGAAACTTTAACGAGCAACCTTATAACCTGTTTGAGGTGAACAGCCCGAAATCAAAACATCTGTACCTGTATTTTGACGGTAAGTATTATGAATTGAAAGCCAATCAGGCTACTGTTACCCGCTTAAAAGAAGTAAAAGATCCATCTGTCTTGAAGCATCTTAATAAATAAGTCGTAACATACTTCGCTAATAGCTTGAAAAGGGGCAAATTATTTATAAATTTGCCCCTTTCCTTATTATATGGGATCAGGCAAAAAACTTTACAGGGACAAAAAAATATTAGGAAGCTATCCTTACCTGACAGTGATGTTCAGCATTACCCTGTCGATGATCGTGATCGGATTGTTGGGATTGATCCTTTCTCATGCACAAAAACTAAGTTTCCTCGTAAAGGAAAGCATTGAAGTAAATGTATTTTTAAATAATGATACCAGCGACAGTGTGCGTACTTCACTCAATAATGCACTGGCCCGAAGAAGTTATGTCTTGCTGAAAGACAATAAACCTCAGGTCTTTTTCATTTCTAAAGAAGAGGCCAGAAAAAAATTCATAGAAACATATGGA
>CAYTGJ010000050.1:0-8919 GCA_964437245.1 uncultured Chitinophagaceae bacterium | reverse complement strand
TAATCCTTTATACGCTTCTTTTTCAGTAAAGATCCGTCCCGAATATTCCGATTCCCTGAACCTGAAAAAAATAGCCGAACAGCTTTCAGAGATGGAAGGAATCAAAGAAGTCTATTACCAGGAAGCATTGATCAATAAGATCAATAAGAACATCAGAACCGTAAGCACGGTACTGGCGGTATTGGGGATAATTCTTTTGCTGGCTTCCGTATTGTTGATCAATAATACGATAAAATTAGCGTTGTACTCACAACGATTTCTTATCCGGAGTATGCAATTGGTAGGGGCTACCCGTTGGTTTATCCAGGTGCCTTTCCTTTGGCGTTCTTTGCTGCAGGGAATGATCAGCGGAGCGATTGCTTCTGCCGTATTGTATGCCCTGATGCATTTTGCTTATGGAGAACTAAAAGAGCTGAATGAACTTAAGCAGGAGCAATGGATTTATCCTTTGTATGGTGGTCTGGTGATATTAGGTTCGCTGATTGGGTTCTTGAGTTCGTACAGAGCCGTCAGTACGTATCTGAAAATGTCGTTGGATGAGTTGTACTAATGAAAAATAACAGTCAAATAAAATAAAAACTATGAGCAAGAAATTATCCTCTGAAGGAGAAAACAAACTTGTTTTCGACAAGATTAACTATCAGTTAATGATTGCCGGTGTAGTAGTCATTTTGATCGGTTTTATCATCATGACGATGGAGACCGGTGAGTATGGGATAGGGTTTCTCGGCCTGACGCTAGGGCCGGTGGTAGTACTTCTTGGATTCGCCCTGGAGTTTGCGGCAATTCTCTATAAGCGTAAAAAAGCAGATGGAGTTAATTGAGGCGATCATCCTGGCGATCGTAGAAGGAATAACAGAATTTCTTCCGGTGTCTTCTACCGGACATATGATCATTGTTTCTTCTTTATTGGGGATCAATAAATCCGAGTTTACAAAGATTTATGAAGTATGTATTCAGTTCGGTGCCATTCTTTCGGTAGTGGTATTGTATTGGAAACGATTTTTTCAGACCCTGGGTTTCTATTATAAACTTCTGGTAGCCTTTCTACCGGCGGCAGTGATTGGATTTCTATTCAACGATGTGATTGATGAATTACTGGAAAGTCCTGCCGTAGTAGCGATTTCCCTGGTCGTAGGAGGAGTGATCCTTCTTTTTGCCGATAAATGGTTTAACCAGCCGGATGAAAAAAAAGAAGTGGATTATCCACTGGCTTTAAAGATCGGATTTTTCCAGACCATTGCCATGATTCCCGGAGTATCAAGGTCCGCAGCCACGATTATAGGAGGGATGTCGCAAAAACTGACACGTCAGAAAGCAGCGGAATTTTCCTTTTTTCTGGCAGTGCCAACGATGTTTGCTGCTTCGGCCTATAAGCTGTTGAAAGGTTATAAATCTATTCAGGCCGACGATATTTCAATCCTGCTGATCGGGAATGTCGTAGCATTTATTGTAGCCTTGATCGCCATCCGTTTTTTTATCTCTTTTCTTACCAAATACGGCTTCAAAATATTCGGGTATTACCGCATTGTACTGGGAGTATTGATTCTCTCTTTGCTGGCCTTTGGTGTGAAACTCGAAATATAATTCCAGACTTCTTTATAGATAATATCCTTCCAATTCTTCTACGTAAGATGCCGGATTACAGAGAAGAAGACAAGATAATTCGTTCGTGTTATTCAGAACCGTTTCTGCGAGGGAATAAGGACATTTCTATCGTATCCTGAACCTGAGATCCAGAAACCCTATTAAACTCTATAGCTTCATGCTAATACCCCAGGTCATGCGGTTTGTCCGGATCCTCATGAGGAAGGACTGTGTGGGATGTGTCGATCGGGGGAACCGAAATATTTTTAAAGGTATACTTATAATCCAGCGAACGATCAGCATATACTTTTTGCATGTAATAGCCGAAGATCGGAAGCGCCATTTTTGCTCCCTGACCATACTGCATGCTTCTGAACCGGATGCTTCGCTCTTCACCCCCTACCCATGCACCAGACACCAGTTCCGGGGTGATGCCTATGAACCATCCGTCAGACGAACTTTGGGTGGTCCCTGTTTTACCGCCCAGTTCTCCCGGGATTTTATATACCGTTTTCAGCGAAGTAGAAGTTCCCCCGCCTTCTTCTACAGAACCTTTTAACAGTTCGATCATGTTGGCAGCAGTCTGTTCGGTGATTACCTGACGGGATTCGGGTTTGAATTCTTCCAGGGTATTTCCGTATTTATCTTCGATCCGCAGCAGGATGACCGGTCTGGTCCACATCCCTTCGTTTACGAAAACGGAATAGGCATTGACCAGCTCATAAACAGAGACATCACTGGTCCCCAGGCATATAGGAGGTACGGGGTCCAGCGGACTGGAGATCCCCATCTTCCGGGAAAAGCTGACCAGTGAATCCGGCCCTACCTGGCTGATCAGATAAGCACTCACGGTATTGACCGATTTGGCCAGAGCCTGTCGAAGGGTAAGGTAATCGTTGGCATATTTACCGTCACTGTTTTTTGGCGTCCATACTTTTCCGTCAGGCATGGTAAACGTTTGAGGTACGTCCATGACCTTACTGTCCGGGGTCAATCCTTTAAGGTCCATGGCATAAGCGTACAGCAGTGGTTTGAAGGTAGAGCCCGGCTGGCGTATGCTTTGCTTGACGTGATCGTATTTGAAGTATTTGAAATCAATGTCGCCAACCCAGGCACGTACGTACCCGTTTTTAGGTTCGATGGAAATAAAACCGGTATGAAGATAATGGAGGGTATATTTGATGGAGTCCCATGGACTCATAGTGGTATCCTTTTCTCCTTTCCAACTGAAGACACGCATTTTGACAGGTGTTTTCATAGCGGTGAAAATTTCTTTTTCGTTGTCCCCGAGTTCTGCTTTAAGCTCTCTGTAACGTTCGGAGCGGCGTGCCATTTTTTCAATGAATCCTTTGAGCTCTACATGATTTTCGTCGGTCCAGGGGGCGCGGCCTTTCCAGTGATTGAAGAATTCTTTCTGAAGAGCACTCATGTGTTTGGTGACGGCCTGTTCGGCATACAATTGCATACGCGAATCAATGGTGGTATAGATTTTCAACCCATCTTCGTACAATTTTTTTCCATTATTCCTGCACCATTCTTTCAGTATTGGTTTCAGATAGGCGCGCAGATGTGGTGCCAGTCCGGAATTATCATCGTCTGCTGAAAAATTAAGTTCCAGTGGTTTCTGAGATACCTCTTCGTATTCCACCTTGCTCAGGTAATCGTATTTCACCATTTGCGAAAGCACGGTATTTCTCCGGTTCAGCGATCGTTCGGGATTTCTTCTGGGATTATATACAGAAGGCCCTTTCAGCAATCCAATAAGTACGGCGGCTTCCTGGAGTTTCAGGTCTTTCAGGTTTTTGTTAAAGTAACGTTTGGCGGCACTTTTGATCCCATGGGAATTGTTACCGAAATCTACTGTATTCAGGTACATTAGTAAGATCTCTTTTTTGGTATAGGCGCGTTCCAGTTGAATGGCCACAAACCATTCCTTGACCTTGGTGATCACGACTCCGTCAATCACCCCTTTGTAATCGTCGGCTTCCCGGAGGGAAAAAAGATTCTTAGCGAGTTGTTGGGTAAGAGTGCTGGATCCTCTTCTTTTGCCCATCAGAAGCGAAGGAACAATGGCTACGATCCCTTTGCTATCTATTCCGGAGTGTTCATAGAAACGAGAGTCTTCGGTGGCGATCAGCGCATCTATGACAATTTTGGGAACTTCTTCGTATTCGACAGGAGTACGGTTGAAGTTATGGTAGTATTTGCCTAATAATTTTCCATCGGAAGAATATACTTCAGAGGCAATTGCACTTTTAGGATTTGACAATACATCAAAGGCGGGTAATTCTCCGAATAAGTTAAAGAGATTGAAGCCAACGGCAAAAATGAAAATAAATAACAAAAGTATTCCTGCTGCTAAGGATACCCAGAGTATCTTTACTATTTTTTTAACATTCATGATCGTAGTATGAAAAAGTCTCCCTTTGAATTATGCATCGAATATACTGCTTAGTTTTTTAATTATCAGAGATTGTAAAAGGGAAGTTTACTCACCGAGTAATTTGCTGATGGATTTGGCAGTACCTCGCTCTTTAGGACGCTTGGCATAGTATTCGACAATAATTCCTTGCTTGTCGATCAGGATGCATCTGGGGATAGAAGTAAGGTCATATTTTCCCTTGAGGTCTGATTCATATCCTCCGGGAGAAAGAAGGTGTATTCCGGTCATACTTTTGTCTTCGATTTTTTTCTTCCAGCGGACGGTGTCCCGGTCGATGGAGACGTTGATGAAAACAACTTCTGGATTATCTTTAAACTGTTTGTGCAGTTCTTCTGCATGAGGGATCTGCTCCAAACAAGGACCGCACCAGGTAGCCCACATTTCGAGGTAGATCACTTTTCCTTTGAACTGGGAAAGTGACACCTGATTTCCTTCCAGGTCCATAAGTGTAAAATCGGGAGCAACCCTTGGAGCATCCTGAGCCATGGCAGGTGAAAGTATCCAGCCCGCAAGCATGATCAGGATGGATTTGAGGAAACGGGGATTAAGAAACATAAGTTGTCGTTAATGATGATAAAACGTCTGATTTTCGGAGTTAGTATGTATTACAGGAGTCTTCTGTTGCCTGGTTCCCGTAAATTTTTGCGGGGTAAGTGGTAGGGACAGAATAACTCTGGGTATACAACAAATATACTAAAGAAATAATTCTTCGGTTCCCTTTTGGTATAAATATCTGAGCGTGATTTTCGGTATTATCAAATCGTTTCGTTGTCCCAATTCTTCATCAGGTTGAAAAAAGGGAAATACGTTAAATCCTAGTTAAAGGGTATATTCTAACCTTTTGATACCATTAAAAGCAATAAGCCGGTACACTAACGTTTGTAGCGCTCCCGAGTGGTACAGGAAAATAATAATCAGTACAAAATACCTCTTAGTCAGGAATATTTAGTATGTTTAAGTAAACGTAACCAAACCTTTATCGGATCATGAAAAGAATTTTAATGTATGTAAGCCTTTGGGTGAGCGCAGGTTTTTTGAGCTCCTGTGGCAGTACCCAAACTCAGGAATTAGTATCCCAGTCTTCAGACAAATCCGGACAGATCAAAGTATCCGGGGCCCGGAGTTCCTCTTTTGACCCTTTTAAAACCAATATTATTATCATCGGATATAATCAGTCGGATACTCTTATGACCGAGATCTATGCTAAAGATCTCACTAATGAAAACGTTACATTCAATTGGTCGGACAATTCCAGTTGCGTCCTTACTTTTACTCAGCAGGATAACTCCCAACGTATCATGGATGTAAAATTTGCAGAGACGGGAAATTCATTGAGAGAATTGAATAAGCAATAAGAGTAGAGAATCGCCGGTCTCTTCTTAAATGAATAAAAAAGCCCACCAGTATTGGCGGGCTTTTTTATGTAATTTAAAATCAAGTGACAAGATCCGGCAAATGCAAACATCATTATTCTCCTGTTTCTTCGGGGGCATCGTCGGTAGTACCGCTCTTCTGTCCGTCTTTGCCACGGCCTCTTTTCTCCTGCATTTTTTTCTTTTGTTCTTCTTTTTTTGCCTGGTAGGCAGTGTATTGTTCAGGAGTTAAAATACCTTTCATTTCAGCTTCCCAGTTCTGAAAGATTTTTCTTCCTTCCTGCCGGAACGCTTGCTTGTCTTCTCCTGCATTTGTTTTGGCGGTCGCTACCTGTTTGATCCTGGTTAACGTAGCTTGTTTTACTTTCGGGACCTGCGCGTCGGTAAGTGAAAGTTCTGTTTTTAGTTTTGAGGTTATCTTTTCTGCTTTTTCTTCAGGAGAAAGAGATTGTCCTTTGGAGCTTTTACTTTTTCCGGAAGGTTGTTGTGCATAAGCAAAGGTGGCGGTGACCAGCAGTGCGATCATGAAGATGACTTTTTTCATAATAGTGTTTTCGGTTTAAATACTGTTATGAAAAGGTATTCAAATAGTTTGCCAAACTATTATAAAAGGTCCAGGCCGATTCTTATGGCTTGATAAAGAGTGTATTGTGTGCTGATGGATTTGTTGTTGAGATTTTCGATAAGGCTCAGACCGTTTACATTGGAGGTAAAAAGCAGTTCGATGTTTTCAAGATCTTTAGGCTGAAAAAGTCCTTCCTGGACCTTTATATTTTCGGAAAGGCAGAAGCGGATGATCTGCTGGCGCATGATGCCTGCAATACATCCTGTTTCCAGCGAAGGGGTATAAAGAACATCGTCTTTACACCAGAAAATGTTCGAGGAAGAGGCTTCAGCAATATTTCCGTCAAGATCTGTAAGAATGACCTCATCGGCCTTTCGTTGCTTTTTTTCTATCCCGGCCTGTATGTAAGGAAGGAAATTAAGTGTTTTGTACTTTGAAAGATTCCCCGGATATAATTTTACTTTTTCCGAAATAAACGCATGTGGTTTGATCTCGGCGTTTTTTTTGAGTTCCGAAGCCAGCAGGATATAATCCGCTTTGTCTGATTCCGGAGCGATCAGACCACCTGTTCTTCGCCAGGCTACCAGTTTGATCCGGGCGTTCTGAGGGAGATTATTTTTTTGTACAAGTTCGGAGATAAGCGAAGACAGTTTCTGAGGAGTAAGTTCGGCAGGGAGATGAAGATCAAGGAGGGCAAGTCCTTCCGAAAGCCTTTGCCAATGATCTGCCAGGTAGAGTAATTTTTTGTCCCGAAAAATCATTGTTTCAAACAATCCGTCCCCATAACAGAAAGCCCTGTTGAAAGGACTGATGGTAAAATTGTTTTCGGCTATTAACTCGTTATTGTATATAAGATAGTTCATGTAGGAAATTTCAATTATAGATTAGTTTTATTTATCTTAGATGCCGGAAGCTAAAGTACAAAATTATTTTCCAAACAGGAATGCATAAATTATCAGAACCGACAAAAATAGCAGTAATAGGAGGGGGAAGCTGGGCCACGGCATTGGTAAAGATTCTTACTGAAAATAATGTAAAGATTAATTGGTGGCTGAAAAATACAGAAGATGTAAAGCACATTAAGGAGTTAGGGAAAAACCCGCGCTATCTGAGCCATATACAGATCAACCTGAAGAAGGTCAGGCCTGTGACTGATCTTAAAAGATCCCTGGAAGGAGTTCAGATGGTAGTGCTGGCAGTACCTGCTGCTTTTATAGAAGGAGTATTGAGCGAACTTGGTCCGGAGCACTTGAAAGGGAAGATCATTGTTTCTGCTATTAAAGGAATGGTCCCTTCGGCCAATTTGCTGGTCACTGATTTTGTAGAAAAAAAATACGGAGTAAAACCTGAAAATCTTTGTGTGGTGGCAGGACCCTGTCATTCAGAAGAAATTGCAATGGAAAAGCGGTCTTACCTCACCATTGCCGGCAACGACCGCGGGAACTCTGAAAAAGTAGCTCATCTGCTTGCTTGCCGCTTTGTGATCACTTCTGTGATTGAAGATCTATACGGAGTAGAGTATTGTGCGGTCATGAAAAATATTATTGCGATGGCCTGTGGGATTGCCCGCGGGTTGAATTATGGAGATAATTTTCAGGCAGTTTTGGTTTCCAATGCTTTGCAGGAAATAAAACGTTTTTTAGACGCCATTCATCCAGGCAGCAGGGAGCTGGATGCTTCCGCCTATCTGGGGGATCTTCTGGTTACTTGTTATTCGCCGTATAGTAGAAACCGTACCCTCGGATATATGGTCGGGAAAGGATATTCTGTAAGAGCTGCAATGGCGGAGATGAATATGATTGCCGAAGGATATTATGCGGTAAGCTGTGTTCATGAACTGAACAAAAAATACAATGTCCCTATGCCTGTGATCAAAACAGTATACAACGTGTTGTATGAAAAGATATCTCCCATAATGGAAGTAAGAATCCTTGAAAATTCTATGAGATAGTTACCGGTCAATGAGAAGGCTGTTTCCCTGATATGTTCTTTCAAACAAAGAGGATAGATCGAATAGGGTAGTATTGGCATAACAATTCACTTCGTTTTTTCGTTTAATTATTGTATATTCTCATCTGCGGATAAACATTAACACAAGATCGATATGAAGGAGTTGAATAAAAACTGGCTTACTGAAGGGCTCATTGATTTTGAATACAAAAAATATTTACTCCTGGCGTATATGCAGGGAGTAAGAGAACATTTCAGCAGCAGGAAGCTCTATCCTGTATTTTCCGACCTTTTGTTCCACTACAAAAACCTTATCAACCTGAAGCAGAATAAAGCGCTGATCTACGAGAGCTTTCCGAAGAAGCTTTCAGGAGCAGATTTTGAAAAGCTTACATTGCTGTACCGGGAAATTGTAAAGGATGATAAGATCATGCAGGAACTGGAAGAGATCATGGAGTATTCGATCCCTGTCTTTGAAAATTATCTGATGGACGGCAAAGATCTGTACGAAGAAATAGAATTCAGTATGTCCATTTCTCCGGTAGGATTGTTTTCACTGAATCACGACAGTGGTTATTTATTTTTCTACGTAGACAATATACGGGAAGCGAAAGTATATGAGTATGAAATGACCATTTTTGAAAGTGCCGAAGAGAAGTTCAGAGGCATTCATACGCATTATGTGGAAACAGTGGAAAAGGGACTCTACAACACGTTTGAATCCCTGAAGGTATACCTGGCCAGGAAATACAAAAAGATGGCCAATCCCGCCACGTATCTGGTGGATGCGAGGGTGAACTATCCGTTTGAAGAAACACTGCTTCCGGTCGCCAAGAGAATGCTGGTGCGCTATATCAATAGCCAGGCAGCCTAGTTTACCGGAGCAGGGTGACAGATCCTTCCTGTGATTTTTGGACAGGATGAAGTACTGATAAATTTTCGTACCGGATGCTCCAGGGGTATGTACCTACGGGCATCTCTTCGCCCCGATAAGTTCCGTC
>CAYTGJ010000049.1:11141-29038 GCA_964437245.1 uncultured Chitinophagaceae bacterium | reverse complement strand
CACCCGGTAGGTTCCCGGCTGGCTGGCGGCAATGTTGATCTGTCCTGTAGCAGGATTGATGATCAGACCCGGCTGCGATGAGAATGAAAGATCGGCAATGGTCCCTATTTTTACAGGAAGAGGATCTGTATCTCCGATGCAATAAAAGGCTTTTGGGTAGTATACCTGTTTGTTGACCCCGTTCAGGGTGATCAGCTTACTCATTCCATTGTTCTGGAAATAGATGGAATCCTTGATTACCGGAGGAACGGTTTGAAACTGAATGATCGTTCCGGAGTCAACGATACAATTTCGCTGTTTATCCCAGAGTTTAAAAGAGAAAGGTTCGCCGGAGCCTGACAGGGAAAATCCGTTGGGTTGTCCCGGGATCCCGGAATCGTTTCCGTATGCTACAATTTGTACAGAGGGCCACACAGCATAACCTCCACAGGCAAAATGGCCTGCAGAATCATAAAATACTCCGATCACATCCCCTGATTGAATAGGTTTGTTGTCAATGGTAATTTTTGCTTCGCTGATGTTGATTTTGTGGCGCACAGAAGTAGGAGTATACGTCCAGGGGATTACCTGGGCCGCAGAAAAGGCTATCGCGGAGAAAAAGTATAGTATGGTAAGTAGTTTCTTCATTTTTGCCATTTTTTAGAACAAGTGCTAAAAAAATGTTGGTTTTTAATTATGCTACAAATACCTATACGTAAAAGTAACCCTTTTTTGAATCTATTATTAAAATATACTTCCATATGTCCGTGAATGGGGCTTAAGGAAGTAATTTAACGTTACTTCGTATGTATTGATGTTAAGTTGATTATTGTTTCCTACCGGTAAATAATAGGAAAATGCAGCCTTCAGATAATGGTCTCCGAGCCTGATCTTTTCAAATCCTACCATGGCGATCATGCCTCTTTGAAATTTATACCCTACCGTGGCCGATAAAACATTTTGAATGAGAGCTCCTACATAACCGTTGAGGTCTACCGGAAAATCAGGAGCCACCCTGACCAGCAAAGAAGGCTTTAAAAGGAGAAAACGGTTCAGTTCAAATACCCTGCTTGTCTGGACGTTCAGGTGAGGGACCAGCCGTGAGGCTTCTCTGAGCGGGGTCAGTTTACTGTTAAAGATCTGGTTGGCGGAAATGCCCAGGTTGTATTTAGAGGTGTAAAGATAAAGTCCTATGTTTCCATCCGGTGCAAAAGAAGAGCCTCCTCCATAGACATAACTGTCGTCTACCGAGTAGTTTTTAACCCCTGCAGATACTCCTGCTGATAAAAAAACGGTAGGGGAGATCCTTGTATGCCAGGCATATAGTGCATATACCCCGGTCCGGTTCAGAAAGGCACCTTCCTGATCGCCGATAAGGCTGAGGCCTCCCACATGAAAATTATTGGGAAGAGGTGGGCCCTCCTGGGTAGTTTCAATCGTATAGTCGTCGGTATAAGCAGTGGTATCAGTAATCGTTTCCTCTTCCTCTTCTTCCTCATTTTCATTTATTTCGGAGAGAGGTACGGTGATTTTATCCGGGGTAAGCCGTATGTTCGCATTAAAAAAGTAGGTCCCTATATTGCTCCAGTTTCCCCCGTTCCGTTGTACGCCGGTATTGATTTCAGCCCTGGCCTGGGATCCTGCGCTGGCAGGATTGAGAAGGGAATAGCTTCTCATATACTGTCCAAATTGAATGGGCAGGCTTTTAGTTTCGTTCTGGGCAAAAATTTCAGGTGAAAAAAATAAGCACCACAACAGAAGAATAAGGTATTTACAGTATTTAAAATTTGTGGTTTCCACAGTCTGACAAAGATATGAAATTAATAGAATGTCTCGTATTAATTTTGGACGATTCCTGGATGCCAGACTCAAGATTCAAGATACTAGATACTAGATTCAAGATGCCAGATAGAGACAGGAGTTTAGAAACGACTACCACATATTCATGTTGCTCCTTTAAAACAGCTCTGCTCCGGAAGGGATCGTCAACCCATTCTCTGAAATCCGGGATCTTGAATCTAGTATCTAGTATCTAATATCTTGAATCTTGAAATAAGCATAAGATTTAGCCGGGACATTCTGAAAATTAATTACTTTTATGCGTTGTTTGGTAAAATCACCAGAGATATAAGTTATAAACCATCTTTTTAAAAAAATCATGTAAAACAGGGGTTACTTTTCCGGAAGGATCCTTGTAGTAGCCTGTATAAAGTATGCAATACACAGATAAAGAAATACTTAATGCTATAAGGGCTGGGAAGGAAGATAGTGCGCTGGCGTTCCTTTATAAAAAAGTATTACCCAAGATCAAACATTATATCCTGGGAAATAGTGGGAACGAGGACGAAGCATTTGATATTTTCCAGGATGCTATGCTCGTCTTCTATAAACAGGTCAAAATGGACAAGTTTAAGGAAGAATATGAAATAGCAGGGTTTATATACAGTGTAAGCCGGAATCTCTGGATCAACAGAGTGAAACAGAAAAACCGGAGTGTATCCATGCCGGAAGGAATGGCCGTGGAAGCACCCGAACCGGGATTGCTGGACGGTATGATCACGAAGGAGAGAGAGGAATACATCATGAAATTGCTCTCAGAACTGGGTGAACGCTGTAAAGAGCTACTGCTGTACTCCATCTACCATAAGTTTTCGATGAAGGAGATTTGTGAAAAAATGGGATTCAGTACAGAAGATGCTGCCAAGACAAGAAACTATAAGTGCAAACAAAAATTGATTGCATTAGTAAAAGATAATCCATCCGTTAAAGAGTTATTACGATGACTAATTCAGAAGAAGAAAAATTTGACCTGATAGAGCGTTATGTAAATCGCTTGCTGTCTTCGGAAGAACAGGAAGCCTTTGAGCGGCAGATAAGCCAGGATCCTGAGCTGAAAAGAGATGTAGAGGCTTACACCGAAGCGCAGGAGCTGATTTTCGACCAGGGAATCCTGGAGGTGAAAATGAAGTTGCAGAACATCCATCAGTCGGAGCTCCGAACAACCAAAGGACGTAAATATTACTTGCCTGGAGCCGTATTGGTGATCGTTTCGGCCTCGCTGCTGTACCTGTATTTTACAGCTTCCGATCCCGTAAAGGAGGAGGAGCCTGTTTATACCACAGTGACGGACACTATTAAGGTACCGGAAACGCCGATAGCAGCAACTGAAAAAACAGAAGAGAAGAACACCGTTGTCCTCGCACCTTCTGCCGGAATCCCTGCGGTGGAAAGCCCGGACCGGCTACAGGATCCTGCACCGGTGGTACCAAAAGATAAAGATACGGAGGTGATACCTCCTGTCAGTACAGATCCTCCGGTAGATCAGGAAAAACAAAAAGATAAAAAAGACGTGCCTCCGGTAGTAACAGTACCGACTGTTCCTAAAGATGACTGCGCTTCCGTACAGATCACAGGAGACCTGATGGCGATGGAAAGCTGTGCCGGCCAGTCCACCGGAACGATCGTAGTGAGCCTTTCTTCGCTGAAAGGCGGAGCAAAACCGTATACCTTTTCATTGGAGAAAGAAGACGGATTCAGGTCGGGTAGCCAGTTTACCGGGTTGTCTGCCGGCCAGTACAAAGTATATGTAAAAGATAAAAATAATTGTACCGCTGTGCTGAAGCCGGTAGAAATAAAAAGCAAAGTGTGCGTGCAGGAGTATGCCTTCAACCCGGAAAGGGGCGAAGAATGGAGTATTCCGGTTCCCGCAGATTTTAAAGGGGAACTTAAGATCCTGAACCGTTCCAACGAACGGGTGTTCAGTACGCAGATAAGTTATGGAAGTCCTTCTTCGTGGACAGGAACAGATAATTCCGGCATGTTGCTGCCGAAAGGAGTATATATGTTTACGCTGATCCCTGACAACGGAGAAACGATCAAAGGGTATGTGACAATCCTGAGATAATCATTGGATAAAGCAGGGAAGACGGCGGTTCCTTTTCTCAAAAAGGAACCGCCTGTGTGGAATTATCTCAAAAAATGAGAGACAGGATTCCGATATGAGACGGTATAAACCTCTAATGCGTGTAAAGAGGAGCAACATAAATATGCATTAGCCGTTTCTAAACGCCGGTCTTTATCTGGCATCTTGAATCCTGTATCTTGCATCAGACCTTCCAGGAATCGTAGTAAAATTAATCCGGGATAGTTTCCGCCATTATCTGACAAGACGACTCAATTCAACCAGTGTATGGAGCAGTTTAATGTTCTCTCTACCAAGAAGGTTCCGGAGTATTCCGGAACCTTACTTATTTATTTTATTCTCCGTATTCTGCCAGTACAATAGAGGCCCACCCATGTTCGGACTGATGTATTCCTTTTTTTGAATAATCTTCTTGCGCTTCCAGGATTTTTTTGCGGAAGCTCCAGCAGGTTTCTCTTCGCAGCTCAAGGATTTCCGAAAGCTCATCCAGCGACATGCTTTTCCCTTTCAGGTAAACGAGGTACATCATGTAAAAAGCTTTGGTGATCGGGAATTTCAGTTTATGAAATAAGGTTCCGGCTGTAGGAGATTCTACGTACTTGCAGTTTTTGCACCGGATACCATACCTGACTTCATCTTTGACTCCTTTGTTGTAGCCGCACTTTTTACATTTATATCCTTCCTGCCATTTAAGGTCGGCCAGGTATTTCAGGCATAAGGCATCGGTAGGGAAAAAACGTTTGAATTCTTCAAAGGTCACATCCTTCAGCAGTACCCTTGATTGGCCTATCTGCGTTACATCGGAGCGTAGCTGCTGGTTGTCCTGGTTGAGAAGCTGGTTCATCTGCTTTACTTTTTCGTTCAGAATCGCCAGTTCTTCGTTGGTCTGCAGCAGCACTGCATTTTGTTCTTCCCGTTGCTGCAGCATGATGTTGATCTTTTCCGTACGCTCTTCTACTTTTTTCTCCAGCTCTATGTTCATTTTTTCTTTCAGCGAATATTTATCTTTCAGACTTTTGACGAGCAGCTGATGAGACGCTTCTTTTTGTTTCCGCAGGTACCGGAGGTGGCTGGCCAGTGCCAGAGCCAGGAAGAGGACTTCCATCAGCATCCCTATGTTGATCCAGTACCAGTTATAAGAAAGAAGCGGGAGCAGTTTGTTGTCTTCCAGCAAAATAAGAAGAAAGCTGGTGAGCAGGCAGGAAAATGCCACGACATAATATTTGGCATAAGGATGCTGGTTTTTGATCGAAACAATTCCGGCAATGAAAGGAAGAAGCATGAAGAAAAAATCGATCAGGAAGATGTTTACTTCTTTGTAGCTGGAAAATTGTATTCCAAGGAAAATAAGACACCTTAATCCGATCGCGTACCAGCAGAGATGATAGAATACCGGCAGCCGTTTGCGCAGCTCAAGGAACTGGATAGCATAAACCAGGGAAGCAATGATGAAAAGAAGTTGTGGAATGTTGAATTCCAGGATATAATTGATCTGGGGATAGTTGGGCCAGAAAAACTGGAATCCCAGACCGTCCCGGCGAAGACAGTAGATCAGTTCAGAGAGGACACAGAAGAAGTAGGCAAGGTAGAGCTTATCAAGGAAAAGGATGGAAAGCAAAAGCATGACCAGTGCAATAAAGGTGAAAATGCCGTAGAAAATACCCAGGTACCAGTATTCGTAAGAGATATGTTGGATGAACTTCTCCTGGGTACGGGCCAGGAAGGTAAGATGGATGGGGGCATGACGCTGTATCTTCAGGTAATAGGTTTTGCTTTCGCCGGGGAGAACGTAGATCGGGAATACCGGGTTTTTATTAAAGATCCTCCGGTCGTTGAACCGGTGGGAGTATCCCATGGCAATCTTTTGAAGGTACGGGTCCGAAGGAGAATAAAACTCCAGCTGGTCCATATCAAATCCCCAGGATTCCAGTAGCCAGGACTCATGCTGGTTTTTTCGGTTGTTTTTGATCGTTAGTTTAAACCAGTTTGAAAATTCATAATTTTTTTCAATGTGTATATCGGACAATTTGATAAATTGCCCCTGGAAATGTGGGGTCAGGATGGAATCGATGGTGAGAGTGTTTGTGGGGTCGCAGTAGTATTCCATCTGAGTACCGATAAAATACTGATCAGTCGAATCATGTAGTTCGACCTGCCCGAAACAATGCAGCGGAGCGATCAATAAAATAATTTTCAGGATGGATTTCATAAGGTGTTTACTATCAGTGATTTTATTTAAACGCAATCTGTTTTTAAAATAGTAGGTTTCAGGGCCTTAAATATAGGAAAAAATAAACTTTTTATTATAATATTTAAACTATATATGCGCAATTGTTTAAAATAATTAATTGATTTATAGCTATTTGTGTTATTGCCTGTTTTTGCGTTTAACTATATAATACGCTTATATTTGCAACTACGCTGAAATACTTCGGTAAGTAACTCATAAGATTCTTTTAATGAAGAGATTATTTACTTCAAGAGGCAACCTTAAAGACCGGACTGAACTTATCTGAACATAGAAATAGACATTTGTAACAGTAATTTAAAGTATGAGTAAAAAGAGTCATCCCTTTCTGTTTTTCTTAGTGTTTTTACTTATTGCTTTATCATTTTCGCCTTCTGTTCTGGCTCAGGATTACCTTTTATTATATGAAAATTTTGAAAAGGGAGAAGACTCTTCCTGGATTTCCAGAAATACCCTGTTTTCTGAAACCCAATCCTATAAAGGAAGGAGAGCAGCGGAGATAAAATCTTCCGGAGAACTCTCTTACCAGTTGGAGATCCCTGCCGGGGTAAAAGAGATCGTGGTAAAAGGCTGGAGCAAATTGGCGCTCCCGGTGGTCAAAAATTTTAAATCTTCCAATAACTATATGGCAGGAGATACCGTGGTGGTATCGGGCCGGTACAGCAACAAAGCATCCATCACGATCGAAGGGTATGATCCGTCAGGAAAAAGTACGATTCTTAAGGACGGTTTGGTGATCTCCCTGACGAGAAGTACTTCCTGGGAATTTTTTGAAAAAGAAGTAAGAATTCCGAAAGGAGTGACTATGGTCAGGATCATTTGCAAAAATACACTGGAAAATGCCTTTTTATATATAGACGAACTGGAAGTCGAAAAAAGACAGACAGGACTTGTAAAACAGGAATCTTCCTGGGCCAGGACCGTACGGGAAAGTAATGAGAAGGCCAGGCTGATCGTCAAGAATGGTGATTTTGAAGACGGAGGAGCTATATGGAATCAATATTGGGGATTTCAATTATCTGACATCGCTCATTCCGGTAAGTATTCCTGCGTGATCCAGAACCCGGATTCCGGTGCATGGAAAGGAAGCGGGAACGATAAACCTTTTAAGATCCCTCCAGGGACCAGTAAGCTTAAAGTATCCGTATGGCTCAAAGCTGATCATGTGGTAGGAGGCTTAAATGCATGGGAGACCGGAGCGATGCTGCTGAGTTTTGCCGACGATTTTGGCAATGAAGTTCCGGGAGGAGATGCTGTAGCCAGAACAGTGGGGACTCATGACTGGCGGAAATTCGAAGCTTATTTCAGTGTTTCCGAAAGGGCCAGTCATTTCAGACTAGCCTTACAAATGGCGGCTTCTACAGGGAAGTTGTACTTCGACGATATTATGGCAGAAGCAATGACGGAGGAAGAATTTTACCTGCAAAATATAAAGCTTAAAAATCCTGGATTTGAAAATTTACTGAGTGGCTGGCCTTCTTATGCCGGAGAGGCTACTAAAGAAGAAGCACATACAGGAGAATACTCCTTAAAAGTAGCCGGTACAGAAGCTGCCTGGGAGGTGCGGATGCAGTCGGTATCGCTGCTCCGGGAAGCCAGGGAGTTTACGTTCAGCATCTGGATGAAAACAGTAGGCATTACGGAAACGCCCAATTCATGGGAAGGAGCGAGGGTATACCTGGAATTTAAAGACGTCAATGGAATCAGTCTGAACTCGGAAGGAGTGGCCCGGGCAATCGGGAATACGGACTGGGAGAAATATACGGCAACGATTATGATCCCCGAAGATGCGGTGGAAGTGACGATCTCCTGCGGAAGGGCCAATGCGTCCGGGAAAGCTTACTTTGACGATGCGAGCCTTGAATACCCTGTTGTGAAATAAAGAGTATGAAGAATATTTATAAATTATTGTTTTGCTTACTGATCATCCCTGTATTTGGTGCTGTGACCAAAGCCGGAGATACTTTGAATACAGAACCCCGGTTGAAGTACAGGATCAGCTATTCTAAATTTAACAACCGGCAGGGGAAATTTTTTCAACCGTATTATCGCAACCTGGAACAAAAAGGGATCGGGGATGACAATGGAGTCGCCATTTCTTTTTCCGGTAATTTCCGTTTTCACGGGATGTACAGAGTACTCAACGAATCGTATCCGAATGTAAAGCCCAACGAGCTTATCATTGGTGGGTTTGGCGATGGAAACCTTCCATTCGGAGGAAGCCCTTTGCTTACCCTATTCTCCAAAATCGTTCCGGCAGACGGTGTAGAGCTAGGCATTGGTTTTGCCTTCAGTCACATCATGTCAGGGTCGCTTTTCCCGGATTCGACCAGGAGCCGGTCGGCGTTCGGACAAACGTTTGGAGGAACTGCCCTGTTCAGGACCAAGGTCGGCAACATAAAGCTCGGCGGTGGAAACTTGTACGGAGGCATGAGTCAGTTATTTTCAGGCTGGGCACAGGTACGCTGGAATCCGTTCTATCGGGTTCCCTGGGATGTCAGTGCGCAGTACGGAGGTTCCTGGAGCAGCTATGAAAACACTTATGCCATGGGAAGTGTGACCAATTTTGATGCGGCTTATGCCAGCGGAGGTCGTACACAGGGAGCGATCGTACAATGGTCCGATATCCCCGGCGGATTTGGGGTGAACCTTTCTTACGGGATAGACGGACAGACTGGTTTAATGCCTTTCAACCCCGAAGATTCTGTGAACCGTGTGGGGGGAACCAAAAAAACATTGGGAGGACGTGTATACAAGAAATTCAGGAACTATGTTCTAGGAGTTACCGGAATTACCAACAACGGTTATATCTATAATGTACAAGACTATAGGGAAACACAATACATGTATTCCGGAGATGCCATGATCATGTTGCCGCTCATGACGATCAGCGGGGAGTTCGGGGCCACAGCCTTTACCAATCCATTCGGACAATACAACGGAACCCTGGCAGGAAGCGGTACTCCGTGGGATACGGCCTTGTACAGATCAGGAGTGGATTTCCTTGGGCAGATTAAGATCACGATCAAAAAAGAAGCGTTTGGGATTCCTCTGAAGATTAATATGTACAGCCTCGGAGCGAATTACATCAATATGAACGCTGGCGCATTTAATACTACTACTTACAATGGGGCGGCCTCTTACCTTCAGGTAAACTCAGGCTGGGATGTGGCCATGCGGAGAGGATTCATTGCTGATATGGGGCAAAGTGCCAACAACAGAAATGCCGTAGAGGTATCTACCCAATTGGAAAGAGGACGATTCAAAGTGTCGCTGGGTACACAGGTGGGTACAGAAATCGAAAAGCAGGACAGCTCCACCAATCAGGTGATGTTCTATCATAAGCTGAATCCATGGTCCAGGGCAAGTTTTAACTTATGGACACCAACGGGAGGAGCCTACAACAGGTTGCTGGGAAACTTTATCCAGTTGCTGGAGCGCGTATCCATTACCGACCAGGTGGTAGACTACCGGAAGACCTTCAATGTGTTTGACATCGACGCACGATACAAAGCAGCTTTCTTAGGAAGGCCGGTGATCCTGACCAATTATATCAGCTATCAGTCGGCGGCGGACAGATTTTCTCCGGTTCCTTATTTTACAGACAAGGCATTTGTAAGAGTCTTCTACGACGAACTGATCGCCTATTACCAGTTGTACAAAAAAACAGTACTGGTGGGACATGTGGCCTACAGCAAAGCCGTGGCCAACAACCGTACAACGTTATCCGCAGACAACGGAAAACCGATCAATCAGGATAGCTGGGGATTAGGAGCCGGAATTGACTGGAATTTTGCTCCCATGATGGGATTATACATAAGGGAAATGTGGATGACACATCGGGATAAAAATTTCAGCCTGGATCATTTTCAGGGCTTTGAAACAACCCTTGAATTAAAAGTAATGTTTTAACATAATTTTACAGAGAAGTTGAAAAAGATATACAAACTAACCGTTCTGGCTTTACTGATGAGTTCCGCAGCGTTGGCTCAGGAGCAGCAATTGATTACCTATCATGGTCAGTTCAGGACGCTTATGTCAGACAATCGCTTAAGAGGAAATGTACTCCAGGGAGATAGTTTGTCGCCTCGCAGAGGAGCCCTGGGAAGTATTTATCTTGACCTGGGAATAGCTGTAAAACCAAGCGAAGACTTTAAACTATTTGCCGAATTCAGGATGCGCAATGTAATCGGAGAAAACGGCCAGGTACAGGTAGGAGGGGTTTCCGTTACCAATAGTAATACACTTATTGATACCCGGATGATTTTTCGTCAGATCCGTGCGGAAGGAAATATTAAAAAGGTTGTGCAGTACCAGATAGGAGATATTGATCTTGGCCTTACGAAGTATACTCTTTTCAATAACTATGAAACGGATCATGCTTTTGAAGGGGATATATACAAAGAAAGACGAGTGATTTCCTCTTATGAAAATTTTAACAATGGGAATCTATGGAGGCTACAGGGAGTATCGCTTAAATCCAGGATCAATTTGAGAGGTCCTGTCAGAAGACTGGATCTGAATCTTTTTGGGACACGTACCAGACTTAATAACAACGAAGGAGTTCCCGACCGTTTTATCGTGGGAGGCAAAGTGGACATTACCCAAAGTAAATTTTTATTATTAGGGGTCAACTGGATCAGTATGTTTGATGTCCCGGGTACTACCTACGATTCGCTGAGAGTACCTTACAACTACAACAACCAGGTATTGACAGGAAATTATAAGATCACCCCGCTGAATAACTCCAAACTGGAGCTGGCTCTCTTGGGAGAAGTAGGATTTTCCAACAACCGGCATTATCTCGCGGCGCTGGACAGCACTTCCCGGAAAGATGACTTCTTTGTAGAGACCGGCCTGAAAGCACACTATAAGCCCGCAAAGATCCAATTGTCGGCCTCTTACATAAATGTAGGATATGATTTTACAAGCCCCGGAGCACAAACCCTTCGTCTGAGACCATTGTCGGATCCCTACTTCCTTTCTACGATCAATAACAATACGGATTTCAGGATGCTTACAGCCTATGACCGTTATTCGGAAGACAGAGTGTATAACCAGCGTATACAACCTGGCTTGATGGCATTCCTCCCGGTATACGGAAATGTATTGCCCTATGGAGCTGCTACTCCCAACCGTACAGGGCTTATATTTGACCTGGGAAGAGCGGTAGATACCAGTAAGGTACTCTCCTTCCAGGTGGCAGGAGCTCTTTTGTCGGAAGTCATGCCGGAAGGAGATTCCACTACGCAGAAACTACGAAAATTTACCCAGTTGAAAGGAGGTATCGCCTTCAATCTTTCTAAACTGATCGGATTCAGTAAAACGATCTTGCTGAGCACTGGCGGAAGGTATGAAAAAACAGCACGGGACGGATCGGCGTTTGTGAATTTTACTTCTACTATGATAGACGGAGGTTTGACACTGGAAGTGTTCCGTAAACTGTATTTGTTGGGAGGGATTAAGTATTTGCAGGGAAGAGGTTCGGAAGTAATTACTCTCCGGGATCAGTTCGGTTCAATTTCCGGTTACTCTCCGTATCTGTATAACATAGATCAGATCGTGTATTCAGGAGGAATCAAATTTGGCTTGTTCAAAGACTCTTTTGCAAGCGTGGAATACAATAGTATCAATGTGACCAATAAAGATCTGAACCAATTGAATTATACACTGGGGAATTTGTTTGTCAACTTTACATTAAGATTCTAATAGGGTAGAGACACTATGATGCGTATTAGGAGAAAAAATAGAAGGACAATCATCGGGCTGACATTGCTGGGTGTTATCGCCGCACTTGTTTTTTCGTGCAAACGGGAAAAGAAAGATTTTATCGGGCCAGATATATCAATCGCATCCAACAACTTCAGGATCACAAGTCCTTTTGCAATCCAGCACGATGCCATCAGTTTTACCGTGGACAGCAACTGGTTTAATGCTTCTTTCAATGAACGGGTATCCTGGACAATCAAAGTAAGAGGGCTGGAATCAAACGCAGAAAAAACATTTCAGGGTACTTCGGATCAGGTCAGCATAGAGAACTCCACCTGGCGGGGAGGACATTCCGGCCTTTATTTCTTCAAGGCGGGAGAGCAGGTCGTATCGGAATTACATGTTTTCGGGAAAAGAGAAATATGGTATGATACCAGCAGTATTGTAGCAGTGCGTAATAATTTTGGTCCTGACGTACTGCTTTGGTGGGATATGGATGCGTTGGGGATAGCAAGGCACAACGTAGTATACTGGTTTGACTATTATGATGGAGATGCTTCGCCGCCGGTAGTGGAAGTAGGAGAGCGCAGAATGGGCCGCTTTGAGGCCACGGTGCAGACGGACGCCAATCCGCTACAGGGAATTTATCGGTCGATGGAAGGTGTGGAATTATCGGTTCCGGTCAATTATTACATCGGAGGATGCAGTCATTCCCCTACCTCGGTAGGGCAGGGATTTTCGGCCCCGTTAGATCAGGTCTATATTAATTTTTATGCCCGTAAACGAACGACGACGACTTCTATCGGGATCTCGCTGACTTCTATTGCAGGAGCCGATACCTCTTTGTTGTCGTACGACACACAAACGATTACCTGGGAGGGATGGAAGCTGGTCTCTATCAAATTGTCGGAGATGGCTCCGGATACGAAATACGCCGCTCCGTTCAATCCTGCTGCTATACGGCAGTTTGCAGCCAACCTGCAGACTTATACCAATACCAATGTAAGAACAGGATTTGACATCGATTACATTACAATTACAAAGGGCGGGCCATTTAATCCCGATAAGTACTAGAAACAAACGAGTAATTAATTTTTGAAACATAAATGTCTGTATGAACATGAGAACTAAACTGTTATTAATAGCATGTTATTTCACCTTCCTGGGATATACGCATGCACAGGTAGCCCCTCGCTATTTTTACAATGATGCTACTACTACAAACACCTTAGGCCTGTCGTATGATGATGGAAACCTTGAACATTGGGATGATTCGCTGACCGGACCGTCAGTACCCTATGAAGGAATCAATCAATTGATATTGCAGTATAAAGACCGTGGTGGCTGGGGACCCGGATTTGCGAATTTTACGTTGGGAGCTTATGTGGAAACTCCTCCGGGATCAGGTACTTACCTTCCCGAACAATTTGATTTTACTGCTTATACACACCTTCAGTTTGCCTGGAAGGGAGACGGAGGGAACGGAGCAGGAAATACACTTAAATTTTACCTGGAAGATGCGACAGAGCCGAACCGGGTACCGTCTTCTCAGATAGTAGTGGGAACTCCTGCTAATACTACCGGTTATCAGTTTGCGTCGGTTCCTCTTACCGATTTAGGGACCGATATTAACTGGACCAATGTCAGCCATATCGTGTTCCTGTTGGATCAGTTAGGAACAGCCACCTATTATATCGATAACCTGAGAGTGGTAGATTGTTCTGCTGCTGCTCCTGCCATTACTTCTTTTACCTCCAGCGGGGCCGTTGGAGCCGTGATCACCATCAATGGGACAGATCTCCAGAATGTTTCCCATGTATCGTTTAACGGGACTGTGACCGGGAGAATCACTAACATCACCAATACTTCTTTTGACGTAGAGGTGCCTGTAGGGGCTACTACAGGACATTTGACCGTGTATACCTGTAGTTCCGTAGAAAGTACTACCGATTTTACCGTGGCAACTCCTGCGATCACTTCTTTTACACCTACTTCGGCCAATGCCGGAGACCTGGTTACTATTACCGGTACCAACTTAGCGGGCGTGACCAGTGTATCGTTCAACGGAGGAATTACCACGGAGATCAGTAATGCGACTTCCACTTCTTTGGAAGTGATTGTTCCTGCGACGGCTGCAACAGGTAATATTTCAGTGATCTCTTCTGCCGGTACAGGAGTAAGTGCGACCCCGTTCACATTCCTTACTGTCTATCCGGCTCCTACCATTGCCTCCATTTCAGCTACCTCAGGGTATGGAGGAGATGTGGTTACCATTTCCGGTACTAATTTTCTCAATACTACAGGCATTACCTTTAATGGAGTGAATGCTCCTGTCTACACGATACTGAATGCAACTACCATAGAGGTGACCGTTCCTTTCGGAGCAACGGATGGATTGATCACGGTGACCACTACAACCGGGACTGCCAACAGTGCGGCCTTTGATGTTCTTACTCCAGTGATCTCTTCGTTCTCTCCGGCTTCCGGCATTGTAGGAGATCAGTTGACCATTACCGGTACTAATTTTTCAGGGATCAGCAGCGTAAGCATCAATGGTCATGAGATTACTTCCTTTAACAGCACGAGTGCTACTTCTGTTGTACTTACTATCCCGGTGGGCGTTTCTACAGGAGTGATCGGATTGACTACACTGACCGGTTCTGTTACTACTTCAACTGCCTGGAGGCTGGATACCCTGGATATCTATACTGATCTGCGTGATTCGGTAGATAATATCTGGGAGGGTTCGGTAGATTGTACCGTATCAAAAGTATACGATCCTGCCAATGCGTATGAAGGTGATTCGGTGCTGGTATTTCAGTACAGCGTGGAGGCTGCAGGATGGTATGCCGGTTTCGGAGCGAACCTGAACGAAGGAAGAGGATTCGACCTTACTAAATTTACTCACATGAAAATCCATACCAAAGGAACTTCGGCAAGCTATCCTACCAACAAGCTTGTCTTGGTATTCATAGATTCAGAGGGGGATAAAAGCAATGAATTGCAAGTAGCTTCCATCACTCCTCAATATGAGTTGAAGATCTATAACCTCCTATCGGAGATCAAAAAAGATTCTGTGAACTTTGATTTAAACGAGGTAGTAGGATTCTATACTTATGTAGAGTTGGTAGGAGAGTTTCAGACTTCCGACAGCTATTTTTACCTGGATAATTTTAAATTTGTATACGATCCGTCTCTGGGAGGATCGCCAACGGCTACCCAAAGAGGAATTGCTTCCATGAATGTAACCGTAGCTCCTAACCCGTCTACAGGGATCTATTCACTGAACACCTCTGAGAAAGTAGAGGAAATAACCGTGACGGATTGTTATGGAAATGTAGTGCTGAAGACCACAAACAATTCGATCGATGCACAGATTGATATTTCAAACCAGCCGGATGGCATGTACTTCGTAACATTGTCGGCTCAGGATAAAATGGTGACCAAAAAGATCATTAAAAATAAATAGTAGTTAGTAGTTTCTGAGAAGGCTGCTGTATGCACGGCAGCCTTTTTCATTATACTGCCTTGAACAAAAAAGGTACTGGAATCCGGGAAAGATCCTGAATCAATACAACCCGGATCAAAACAGATCATCCTGTACAGCACCTCCATAACCCCGGAAATTTAAATGAAGAAAATAACGATTCTTTTTTATTCAGGATTTATAGCCCTGTTGTATTCATTTACGGTACAGGCACAAGCCCCTGTGACGGAAGACCAGGAAGAGAGACAATTGTACGCCCGCATCGATTCCCTCATCAGGCTGATGACATTGGAAGAAAAAGTAACCATGATCAAAGCTTCTTCGGCTTTTACAAGCGGAGGAGTACCACGTCTCGGAATCCCCGAGCTTGTGATGTCAGACGGACCGCATGGCGTCCGGCATGAGCATAACAGGGACTGGTCCAGAAACGATAAAATAGATTTCAGATGTACTTACCTTCCTACAGGGATTTCACTGGCCTCCACCTGGAATCCCGAGCTGGGATACCGCTTCGGATCGGTACTGGGCAGTGAGGCCAAGGCACGGGGCAAGGACATTATTCTGGGACCCGGGGTCAATATCGTACGTTCTCCTTTGAACGGAAGAAATTTTGAATACTTGTCCGAAGATCCTTACCTGAACTCAGTAATGGCCGTCGGCTATATCAAAGGAGTACAGGATCAGGGGATCGCCGCCTGTGTAAAACATTACGTGGCCAACAACCAGGAAACTAAAAGACAGGAAGTCAATGTACTCATGAGCGAGCGGGCCTTGAGGGAAATTTACCTGCCTGCGTTTAAAGCTTCCGTACAAAAAGGAAATGTATATACGGTCATGGGCGCATACAACATGTTCAGAGGACAATATTGTGCGCACAACGAATACCTGGTCAATAAAATATTAAAAGGGGAATATGGATTCAAAGGTGCCTTGATCAGCGACTGGTCTGCGGTGATGAATACCATGCAGGCGCTGAACTATGGTACGGATATTGAAATGGGTACCGATATGCGTGATTGGGGGAACTGGAATTATAATAATTTTTTCATGGGAGATACCGCGATCAAACTGGTGAAAGCAGGGAAAGTGGATCCTGCAGTGATCGATGAAAAGGTAAAACGCATCCTTTGGGTGATGTATAAAGCAAACGCAATGGGGAAAAGAACTCCCGGGGCCATCAATACGGTACAACACCAGCAGGCTGCCCTCCGGATCGCAGAAGAGTCGATCGTGTTGCTCAAAAACGAAAAGATACTTCCTCTGAATTCGGGAAAATTGAGGTCTGTCGCTGTGATCGGAGACAATGCCATTCGTTTGCACGCAGAAGGTGGCGGAAGCTCCCAGGTACCTGCTTTGTACGAAGTTACTCCTTTGCAGGGGTTGAAAAATTACCTGAACAAAGACAGCAGTAAAATAAAATTTGCTCAGGGATATGCAGTCCTGAAAGACTGGAAGCCGGATCAGGCGCTGATCGATCAGGCTGTAAAAACGGCCGCTTCCGCAGAGGTTGCCATCATCTTCGGAGGATTTAATCATGGATATTCTAATGATGACTGGAGCCAGATCGCTTTCGATGGAGAAGGGATCGATAAAACCGATATTAAACTTCCCTACGGACAGGATGAGTTGATCCGCGCTGTAGCAAAAGTAAATCCCAATACCATTGTCGTACTGATCGGCGGTTCTGCATCGGACATGCGTGTCTGGGTGAAAAGTGCCAAGGCCATTTTGCAAGCCTGGTATCCCGGTATGGAAGGAGGAAATGCCATCGCCAATGTATTGTTCGGAAAAGTAAATCCATCCGGAAAACTTCCGGTGACGTTTCCTGAAAAACTGGAAGATATTCCCGCGCATCATTTCGGTGACTTTCCCGGGGATACGGTAGTACAGTACAAGGAGGGGATCTTTGTAGGCTATCGTTATTTTGATACGTACAAAGTAGCCCCTATGTTTGCATTCGGACACGGACTCTCGTATACCGGTTTTATGTACAGCAATGCTTCCGTTTCGAAGACAGCAGAAGGTGTCAAGGTTTCGTTTCTTCTTAAGAATACTGGTTCTGTAGCAGGAGCTGAAGTTTTACAGGCTTATGTTTCGGACGAGATCTCGACAGTAGAAAGACCGGAAAAAGAACTGAAGGCATTTCAGAAAGTATTCCTTCAGCCGGGAGAGATCAAAACAATAACGCTTTCTTTCTCAAAAGAGGACTTCCAGTATTTTGATGAAAAATACAAATGTTGGATGCTCGAACCTGGCCGCTTCAAAATTAAGATCGGAAGTTCTTCCAGAGATATCAGGCAGACGGTGGACGTAAATTTAAAGTAAGGGAATAACAGTAGGATACTAATCATACTCTGTCCTGAAAAAGTCTAGGTTAAAATATAAAAACAAGATATAAATAACTATAAAACAACGCAAATGACAATTAGCCTATACATAGACTTGAATAAGATACCCACTGTTTATGTTCATTTGATATTTTGTTTGTGCGAAACAACATTTAAAACTCTCTAATTTAAATTAGCTAACAGATCAATAAAATCCTAATTATA
>CAYTGJ010000049.1:2396-11131 GCA_964437245.1 uncultured Chitinophagaceae bacterium | reverse complement strand
AGATATTACATTAAAATGAATGTACGATGAATAAAAAAAGAGCAAAGTATTATGGACTATCCATTGTGTTGGCTTTGGCAATGGTGCAGACGGTCATCGCTCAGAAGCAGCAGAAATATGACTGGAAAACGGTTTCTGTCAACGGAGGTGGTTATATTCCGGGAATGATCTTTAACCCTTCCGAAAAAGGGCTTCTGTATGTCCGTACCGATGTGGGTGGAGCTTATATCTGGGACGACTCAAAAACAGGCTGGAAAGCTATCACCGACGGGATCGATAATTTTAACGATTGGGGAAATGTGAGCCTGGCCACAGATCCGGTAGATCCCAACAGAGTATACCTTGCGACCGGTATGTATTACCAGTCCTGGTGGAGAGAAACAGCCTCCGTATTTATTTCAGATAATAAAGGGAAAAACTGGACCTCTACCAAGCTTCCTTTCAAGCTGGGAGGAAATACTCCGGGAAGAGGCTCAGGGGAGCGGCTTAGAGTAGATCCGAATGCCAATAATATCCTTTATCTGGGAGCACAAAAAGACGGTCTTTGGAAGAGTGATAATTTTGGGAAAACCTGGAAAAAAGTAGAAAGTTTTCCGTTCAACAATATTATTTTTGTAGAGTACCTGAAAAATTCAGGAAAAAAAGGAGAGCCTACTCCGGTGATCTATGTAGGGATTTGTGATCAGATGTACCGGAATAAATTTGAACCGAGTATATACCGCAGCAAAGATGCAGGAAAGACCTGGGAAGCACTTCCCGGACAGCCTGTCCGGCTGGAAGCAAAGCCTGTTCCGGCAGATAAGACCCCTGCCAATGTTCCGATGCCTTGCGTAGCCAACAGAGTAGCCCTGGCGGGAGATTATATGTACATTGCTTACGGGAACAGCCATACTCCCAACGGAGATTATGAAACTTCTCACCCTGGTAATAATGTACACAACGGAGCGGTCTATAAATATAATCTCAAGACAGAAGAATGGAGCAATATTACTCCTTCTCCCGAATCCATGGGAGGATACAGCGGTGTTACCGTACATCCCACCAATCCGGAGATCGTAGCGGCTATTACCGTCTGCAACTGGTATCCCGGAGACGAGATCTATCTTTCCGGAGATGGAGGAAAAAGCTGGAAGACTACTTTTTATAAAGAAAAATACTTACAGGAATACAAAGCTATTTTTGATTATAAAAAAGCTCCGTATGCAAGTGATCACAGACCTCACTGGACTTCTGATCTGCAGATAGATCCTTTCAATCCTGACCGGGCTATTTTTGGTACAGGATATGGAGTATATGTGTGTTACAACTTTATGGATGTTCTTCAGGATAAACCTACCACCTGGGTATTTGAAAACAGCGGCATAGAAGAAACCGTACCGCAGGAAATTAAAAGCCCGCCTTCCGGTCCTTTGCTGATTACGGCACTCGCCGACTTTGACGGTTTTGTCCATTATGATTTTACGGTATCGCCGCAGCATGGAAAACATACTCCGAACCGTGGAAGTAATTTCAGTATTGATTTTGCAGCACTGAAGCCCGAAATAATGGTGCGTACGCACGATCAGGGGACCACAGCCAAAGCATCGTATTCGCTCAATGCCGGCAAGACCTGGCAGGAATTTCCCACACAACCGGCCAAGCTGATCAAGGAAAGCGGCCAGATCGCCGTATCGGCAGACGGAAAGGTCATCTTATGGTCACCGGAAAAAATAGGCGTGTATGCCACCTGGGATTTTGGAAAAACCTGGAATCGCTGCAAAGGAATTCCGCTCAATTCAAAACCTGTCGCAGATAAAGTATTGAAGAGTCAGTTTTACGCCAAAGAAAATTCTAGTGGAACTATCTTCGTGAGCAGCGATAGCGGCCAGACCTTTATCCCTTACGGAGCTGTGGTAGGCAAGGGAGACGGAAAGATTGAAGCTGTATTTGGAGAGGCCGGACATGTATGGGCTCCTTGTGGAGAAGGAGGACTGTGGTTTTCCAAAAATGGAGGAACTAAGTTCAAACAGCTCCTGAACGTGTCGGCTTGTCATAACGTGAGTTTTGGAAAAGCCGCCCCGGGAGCAGGTTATCCTGCCGTATTTATTCACGGAGTGATCAACGGTCAGATCGGATTATATCGTTCGGACGATACAGGAAAGACCTGGATCAGGATCAATGATGACGATACTGATTTTGCAAGAAGTCACCGCACCATTGCCGGAGATCCAAGAGAGTATGGAAGACTGTACATTGGTACAGAAGGGAGAGGAGTGGTATACGGAGAAATAGCGAAATAAAGGTTTTCTTTCCTGAGAAGGAGCAAGGGTTCCAGTCTGATTAAGTGAAAGACTGGAACCCTTATTTGTTTTTAAGTGTTTTAAAATGAGGTTGTTGAGTGGGGTTAAAATGAGGTAAGAAAAGATTGCCTGTTCTTCGAAGAAGATCCCGGGGAATTTTACGTATCTTTTTTACGTTGTTTTACTTATTTTTTCTATAATTAAAGTTCGTCTATTTTTGCAGAAACGTTTTCCTGTTAAACATAGATTTTTTAGTAAATCCGCCGCCAAGAGTAGTTTAATAATTAAACCAAACAACAAAAATGAAACAACAAGCACTAGTAGAAAAAGTTCTTACCGCTGAAGAACAGCAGAAACTGACTCCGGATGAGGTAATTCAGAGTTTAAAGGAAGGCAATAAACGTTTTGTATCAGGAGACCTTACTATGAGGAACCACTCCAAACTGATCCGGGATGCAATCTCAGGTCAGTATCCCAAGGCAGTAGTTCTGTCTTGTGTGGATTCCCGGGTACCGGTGGAAGATGTTTTTGATAAAGGAATCGGTGATATGTTCGTGGCCCGTGTCGCCGGAAATATTGTGAACGAGGATATCCTGGGATCAATGGAGTTCAGTTGCAAAGTGTCCGGTGCCAAACTCGTGCTGGTGATCGGTCATGCGTATTGCGGAGCTATCAAAGGAGCGATTGATCGCGTAGAGATGGGAAATCTTACTACGTTATTAAAGAAAATATCTCCTGCCGTTGAAAATTGCAGCTGTCATTATCCGGGGTTGAAAACTTCTGAAAACCCTGAATTCGTAGACCTGGTAGTACGTGAAAACATCCGTCTTACGATCGACAACATTCGTCAGCAAAGCCCGATCCTTAGAGAGATGGAAGCCGAAGGAGAAATCAAGATCCTGGGGGCTTATTACAACATGGACAACGGAGAAGTGGTTTTCTACGAATGAGAGAAAGAATTATCCACCACTAGCCCGGTAAGAATCTATAGTTCTTCCCGGGTTATTTTTTTTGTTTCAGAAAAAGATAATACACCGGAATCCCTGCGAGGGCAATCAGCAGACCTGGCCAGGTGAAGGCAGGCTTATAGATCATGAGCAGCAGACAGAAACCGCTTCCCATCAGAAGATACAGCAGCGGAAGATAAGGATAACCGAATACTTTGTACGGACGCGGTGCATCAGGACGTTTTTTTCTCAGCAGAAAGATCCCTGTGATCGTAAGCATATAGAAAAGTACTACAATAAAAGACACCATATCCAGCAGATCTCCGTACTTCCCGCTTATACACCAGATACACGCCAGTGCGCATTGTGCCCAGAGAGCTTTTTGAGGCACGGCAAAACGGTTCAGCGAGCCTGCCTGCTTGAAAAATAATCCATCCAGGGCCATGGTATAATATACCCGCGCGCCGGATAGAATAAGTCCGTTATTACAGCCGAATGTCGAGATCATGATCATGACAGCGATGAGCACAGTACCGGTGTTCCCGAAGATCGCATTGGAGGCCGCCACCGCTACTCTGTCTTTTTCGGCAAAGGCAATTTCCGGCACTGTCAGAACCGAGAGGTACATAAAGTTGGCGCAAAGATACAACGCTGTTACGATCAGAGTTCCCAGCAATAAACTCAGCCCTATATTCCGTTGAGGATTTTTGATCTCGCCTGCTATAAAGGTTACATTGTTCCAGGCATCACTGCTGAAAATAGAGCCTACCATGGCCGCCGCCACGGCACCTGTAGCGGCTATCATCGTATACTCGCCCGGATTGGTAAGGGAATGCAGCTTCCAGGCATTGGTCCAGTTGGCCGTCCAGACCTCTTTCTGAGCCAGGATCAGTCCGGCGGCGATTAATCCCAGCAGACTGACCAGCTTGATCAGGGTGAGGTTGGTCTGGATCAGTTTCCCCTCTTTGATTCCTTTGGTATTGAGATAGGTGAGCAGCACGATGATCAGGATAGAGAGTACCTGTGCACTGGAGATATTTATAAACCCGGTATCGATCAGGACATTATTTTCCCCGATCCAGGGGACGAGGTAAGCAGTAAATTTTGAAAAGGCAACTCCGACCGCAGCGATCGTCCCGGTTTGGATAATGCTGAAAAAACTCCAGCCATAGAGAAAAGCGATCAATGGATTATAAGCTTCCCGCAGGTAAACATATTGGCCTCCCGCTTTAGGAAACATTCCGCTCAGTTCCCCGTAACTTACCCCTGCTGCCACGGTCATTACTCCGGTCAGTATCCATACGGCCATAAGCCATCCGGCTCCGCCCACATTTCTCAAAATATCGGCGCTTACAATAAAAATACCCGAGCCGATCATGGAACCAGCTACGATCATCGTAGCATCCCGTAGACTGAGTGCTGCCTTGAAGGTTGATTTTTCCATATCCCTGAAGGATAAAGATAGAGGAATTAGGTTGCAAAGCAGCTGATGTGCAATAAAATAATCCCCAGGCTTGGGTGTGGTCTGTGTCTTGTTCCCTGACGATAGCCGATCAACTTTATAGTAAACGGTAAAATTGTGATAGGACAACATAGGTTATATTCTCTTATAATTTGATATCAAGTGGATGGCTGACATCTTGAATCAGGAATCGTATTAAACCTGATCCGGCACATCCTATAATATTTCAGATAGTTTGTTTTCAACTATTTTATAATCAGTTGTTTGGTTTAAGCGCAATCAATATTTATAAAACAGCTTTTTTTCTTCATAAATATTAGAAATAACAAACTTTTTATAGGAATATAATAATCATATATATGCAATGAAAACTATTAATTATTTGATAATTAATAGTTTGTTGGCATGTGTGATTTTTGCGTTTAACTATATTTTATATGTAAAATTGTCAAATAGAAGTAATGACCATGTCAGACAAGTCTAAAAGCATTGATTCGAAAATGAAAAACAGGATAATTCTTACCGTTTTTTTCTCCCTTTTGGGAGTAACCTCCTTATCGGCTCAAAATACTTACCAGCCATCCAAAGAAAATCTTCAGGCGAGAGAATGGTTTCAAAATGCCGCTTTTGGGATGTTTATCCATTGGGGGCCGTATGCAGTGCTGGGCGATGGAGAATGGGCGATGCAGCTCCAGCAGATCGATAAAAAATCCTACGAGCGGCTGGCCGGCTTTTTCAACCCGGTGGAATACGATCCTGCCGAATGGGTAAAGCTTATCAAACAGGCCGGAATGGAATATGTGGTGATCACCACCCGGCACCACGATGGATTTGCCATGTTTGACAGTAAAAATTCCGATTGGGATATCATCGACAGGACCTCCTATAAGAAAGACATCATCAAAATGCTGGCAGACGAATGCCATAAGCAGGGGATTAAAATATTTTTCTATTATTCGCATGTAGATTGGTCCCACAACGATTATTTCCCGAGAGGTACTACCGGCCAGTATTCCGGAAGACCGGAAAAGGGAGATTGGTACAAATACCTCGATTACGTAGACGCGCAGCTTACCGAACTGCTGACGAACTATGGCCCGGTAGGAGGTATCTGGTTTGACGGATGGTGGGATAAAAAAGAGGCAGACTGGCGGTTGGAGAAAACCTATCAGCTCATCCATAAATTACAGCCTCAGTGCCTGATCGGAAACAATCATCATCAGGGCCCTAAACCCGGAGAAGATTTTCAGATGTTTGAACGTGATCTGCCCGGACAAAACACCGCCGGCTATAGTCCGGATACCGAGATCGGGACCCTGCCTCTTGAAACCTGTGAGACCATTAACGGATCCTGGGGCTTTAAACTGCAGGATAAAGAATGTAAATCGTCCAGGGAGATCATCCATTACCTGGTAAAAGCTTCCGGACATAATTCCAATCTTCTGCTGAATGTGGGGCCTATGCCTAATGGAAAGATCCAGCAGGAGATCCATGATACGCTTACCGCAGTAGGGAAATGGCTGAAAACATACGGAGAAACGGTGTACGGAACCCGTGGTGGACCTTTATCTCCGCGTAGCTGGGGTGTTTCTACACAAAAAGGAAACAAGATCTATATTCATATCCTGGACTACCCGGACAGAGAATTTTTCCTTCCGAAATTTGATAAAAAAGTAGCCTCCGTAGTTTTGTACACTACCAAAGAGAAAATAGGATTTGTGGAAAATGCGATGGGAATAGTGCTGAAACTCCCTGAAGGAGCAGTCAATGCCATCGATACCGTATTGGAAATAGAATTATCAAAAAAATAATCATGAATAGCAACGTTTTTCAGGATCAGAAAATTAGTTCTTGGAGCAGGAATATTTTGTCCGCTGTTGTCCTGTTGCTGTCATTCACAGGACAGTTACATGCCCAGAATAGTAAAGCAGTGAGACAACGGATCTCAATGGATCCGGGATGGAAATTTGCGCTCGGACATGCCTACGAAGTGGAAAAAGATTTTGGTCATGGAGCCGGTCACTTCACCTATTTAGCCAAAGCAGGATATGGAGATGGAGCCGCTGCACAGAACTTTGATGACCGTGCCTGGAGAAAAATAGACCTTCCGCACGACTGGTGTGTTGAACTTCCGTTTCATCCGGACGCAAGTGCCAGTCATGGCTTTAACGCGATTGGACGAAACTTCCCTGAAAACAGTGTAGGATGGTACCGGAAAAATTTTTTCATTCCGGAGTCAGATCTGGGGAAAAAGATCTCTCTGGAATTTGACGGAGTACACCGAAACTCGATCGTATGGGTAAATGGGTTCTATCTGGGCACAGAGCTCAGCGGGAGCAATAGTTTTGCCTACGACATCAGCGACTATCTGGTATACGGAGGGGATAATGTAGTGGCTGTGAGAGCAGATGCCACCATTGAAGAAGGATGGTATTATGAAGGCGCCGGAATATACAGACACGTATGGCTTTCCAAAACGGAGCCCTTGCATGTGGCACGCTACGGAACTTTCGTGACAACGGAGTTGAAAAATAACACTGCCGTGATCACCTGCAGAACCACTGTCGTAAACGAAAGCACTAAGCAGGCCGGATATGAGATCGAAGAGACCATCGTAGACGGAGCCGGTCACGTAATCGCTTCCGGTATTAAAAAGAATAACGTACTGGAACCAGGCCGTGACCAACAGTCTTATACAACCTATATCGTTTCCAATCCGGTCCTGTGGTCGCTCGAAAACCCGGCGCTGCATATTCTGAAAACGGTGGTGCGTTCGGAAGGGAAAGTGGTAGATACTTATGAAACAACGTTTGGGATCCGCACCATCCGCTTTGATGCCAACGAGGGATTTTCCCTGAACGGGAAACATGTGAAGATCGTAGGGACAAACAATCATCAGGATCATGCAGGAGTGGGTACCGCTATTCCGGAAGCACTATACGACTTCAGGATAAAACGTTTGAAAGAAATGGGAAGCAATGCGATCCGTACCTCCCACAATCCTCCGGCACCGGAATTCCTGGCGGCCTGCGACCGTCTGGGGATGCTGGTTATGAACGAAAACCGTCTGATGGGGATCAACCCCGAACACTTATACAATGTGGAAAGACTTATCAAACGGGACCGCAACCATCCCTGTGTCTTTCTCTGGTCGTTGGGAAATGAAGAGTGGCACATCGAAGGAGATATCCGTGGCGCTCGTCTGGCGGCTTCCATGCAGACCTTTGCAAAACGGCTGGATTCTTCCCGTGCCTTTACCATCGCCTGTAGCGGAGGCTGGGATACCGGGATCGGGATGGTGACCGAGGTGATGGGGTACAACTATCTTTCTCACGGAGACATTGATGCTCACCACGCAAAATTCCCCTGGCAGGCAAGCATTGGTACAGAAGAAAGCAATACCATCGGAACCCGTGGAATATATGAGACCGATACAGCTCGTTGCCATCTGGCCGCTTCAAATATCTACGACGATGGAGCGGAAGGAGGATGGAAATATTATGCACAGCGCCCGTTCCTGGCAGGATTGTTTTACTGGACAGGCTTCGATTACCGTGGAGAGCCGACTCCCTATGGATGGCCGGCGGTGACTTCGCAGTTTGGGATCGTAGATATGTGTGGCTTCCCGAAAGACATCTTTTATTACATGAAATCCTGGTGGAGCAAGGAACCGGTGTTACACATTGCCGCTCAATGGAACCTGAAAGGAAAGGAAGGAAAAGAAGTGCCGGTAGTAGTATTCAGTAATGCTGCACAGGTAGAACTGTTCCTGAACAATAAGAGTCTTGGGAAAAAGAACGTTCCGGTAAACGGTCACCTGGAATGGAAAGTGAAATATCAGCCCGGTACTTTGCTGGCCCGCGGTTATCAGGGAGGAAAAGAAATCGTCTCTCAAAAAATACAGACTACGGAAAGTCCTGCCGCAGTGCAGCTGATCGCCGACCGCACTGTTCTGAAAGCCGATGGGAAAGATGTATCGGTCATTACCATCCAGGTAAACGATAAGAAAGGAAACAAAGTCCCCGATGCCGGAAACGAGATCCGTTT
>CAYTGJ010000049.1:0-2386 GCA_964437245.1 uncultured Chitinophagaceae bacterium | reverse complement strand
CTCAGTGGCCCCGGAAAGATAATCGGTGTCGGCAACGGAGATCCCTCCAGTCATGAACCCGAGCAGTTTCACGATACGATCAGAACGGTCAATATCCGGCACCTGAAAGAGAAAGCCGTCAGCAGTCTTCACAACCGTCCGGAAACAGCCGCCGGATGGAACGATGCAGATTGGATCCCGGCATTTTCCGTACAGCACAAAGACTGGCGTGTATACAAAGATTCCCTTATCGTAGTGCGAGGAACTTTTGACCTTCCTCACTTTACCGCAGAAACGGAGATCAATCTTTTTACCAAAAGTATTGTAGAAAATCAATCCGTCTATGTCAATGGCCGTTTGCTCCGGGCAGACATAAAACGAGGCGATACCTCTCAGGCATTTAAACTTGATCATTCCATCCTGAGACCGGGGAAGAATGAATACACTGTAGTGGGACAGAGGTTTAAAAAACAAAACCCATGGGAAGAACCTAATACCGATCCGGGCTTGGTACAGATCATCAGTCCGGGGCAGCAATGGAAACGAAAAGTATTCAACGGCCTGGCTCAGGTTATTGTGCAGTCAGCAAAACAAGAAGGAGAGATCCGGCTTTCCGCCTCTTCTCCCGGATTGAAAACGGCGGAGATCAGGATCCGGTCAAATAAGTAAGTCTTACAATCTAACTAGTAAATAAATTTATAAGCATAGCATGAAAAAGTCATACAACAGGAATATCTGGATGGTTGCATTCTTGATGGCATTCTCCCTGGGGTGTCAGCACCAGAATTATGAAAAGCAAGATAATGGAGTCATCGTCCCTCTCGAAGGTAAAAAGATCCGGCTGCAGGTAGTATCAAAAGATATCATACAGGTGTCTGTTACACCGCGTGAAACTTTTTCTTCGGAAAAAAGTCTGATGGCGGTAGAATCTATACCCGCATACCAGGATTGGAAAGTAGAGGAAGGAACCGATACGATCAGCGTGCGTACTTCTGCACTGATCGCACAGGTAGTCCTGAAAACGGGAGAAGTAGTATTCCGGGATTCCCTGGGAACACTTTTACTGGAAGAGAAAAAAGGGGGAGGAACTTCTTTTTCTCCCGCTACGGTGATCACCGGAGAGAAAGACCTGTATTCTATCCGCCAGGTGTTTGAGTCTCCGGCAGACGAAGCTTTTTACGGATTGGGACAGCACCAGTTCGGATATATGAACTATAAAGGGAAGGATGTAGAGCTGGCACAACACAATATGGATGTGGCGGTGCCTTTTATCTATTCCAGCAGAAACTATGGTATCCTGTGGGATAACTATTCCATCACCCGTTTCGGAGATCCAAGAGAATATGCGTCGATTTCCGGATTGAAACTTTTTTCAAAAGAAGGGAAAGAAGGTGGATTAACCGCTTCTTATTATGTAGGCGATAAAATAGTAAAAACACAGTCAGAAAATGAAATCGACTATACTTACCTGGAAACCCCGCAGGTAGACAGTTTCCCTAAAGACGTGGCCAATAATGGAAAAGTAGTATGGGAAGGAAGCTTTGCTTCTGAGACCGAAGGAAAGCATAAATTCCTGCTGTATGCTTCCGGGTATTCGAAGGTATGGATTGACGGAAAACTGGTACTGGACAAATGGAGACAAAACTGGAATCCATGGTATACACCGTTTGAAGTAGCGATCGCTAAAAATGAAAAACATACGATCAGGATCGAATGGACCTGTGGCGGTGGTTACCTCGGGCTTACCCACCTGGATCCTCAGCCGGAAGCAGATCAAAACAGACTTTCGTTATTCTCTGAAGTAGCCGATGAGATCAGCTATTATTTCATAAGAGGAAATAATGCCGACCAGGTGATCAGCGGTTACCGGACCGTGACCGGAAAAGCACCGATCGTTCCGAAATGGGCGATGGGATTCTGGCAGAGCCGGGAGCGTTATAAAACGCAGGAAGAATTACTGGACGTGGTAAAGACCTATCGCAAACGTAAAATTCCGTTGGACAATATTGTACTGGACTGGTTTTACTGGCCGGAAGATAAATGGGGCTCTCATCAGTTTGAAGCTTCCAGGTTCCCGGATCCGAAAGGAATGGTAGAGCAGTTGCATAAAGAATACCATACCAATATTATGATTTCTGTATGGCCGAAGTTCTACCCGGGAACGGAGAATTTCGACGAAATGAATAAGAATGGGTTCCTGTACCAGGACAACCTGGAAAAGAAAAGAAAAGACTGGGTAGGCCCGGGGTATCACAGTACCTATTACGATGCCTTCAATGACAATGCCGGGAAGATGTTCTGGAGTCAGATAGACCGGGAACTGAATTCCAAAGGGATTGATGCCTGGTGGCTGGATGCCAGCGAGCCGGATATGCATTCCAATATTTCGATCCAGTTGCGCAAGCAT
>CAYTGJ010000048.1:0-29054 GCA_964437245.1 uncultured Chitinophagaceae bacterium | reverse complement strand
CAGTTCATAGGTCCAGGAGCCAGTTGCACAAGATCAGAACGGATCTGCCCAAAACCCTTTGTGTGGAAATGGAAGGTGGGGCCGTAGGACAGATCTGTCATGAGTATAATGTCCCGTATGTCGTGGTCAGAACCATTTCTGACGGTGCAGACGATGAGGCACATCTTGATTTTGGGAAATACATCGAAAGGGTGGCCCGCTTTTATACCTTAGGGGTAATCAGCAAAATAGTTGAAAAAATGGCCTGATTTTTAACCGGACAGTAAATTGTTTTTAATATGTAGTTCTATTTTGAGAGTGATTCTCCAAAAATCACTTTTTAGAGCAAAAAACATCATATTCATTGCTATTTAAACAATAAAATAGACCTGTTAACTAGTAGTAAACCGTACTATACCGCAATTTTATTCCAGATTTTTTAACGAATAATACAATTAATATGTATTTCTGTAAAGTAAGGAAACCTAAAACCTGAATTGTTTATGGAAATAATAGTCAATGCCTTTTATTCCGGCCAAAACGCAGAAACGATGGTCGGTTCTTTTTTGGGACATGGGTATATCAATAACCATCATAATAAGTTTAGCCCTTCCATTGAAGCTGGTCAGCAGATCAGTAATTATATCAGTGATTTTATAGCGGGGAATCCGGTATGCCAGCAGAGCCTGGACCTTTTGTCGCCGAAAGCGAGAAAATATGGAAATACCATCCTCCGGTTATACTACGATCATTTGCTTGCCAAAAACTGGCAGGAATATTCGGAACAGTCTTACGAGCAGTTCTGTATGCAGGTGATCTCCGTATTGAAAAACCATAATGAGTTGTTCCCCTACAAGCCCAAGCGGGTGGCCAATCGTATTGTCAAGAAAAAGAGCATTTTACAGCTCAACACGATCAGCGGACTGAATGGATACATTCAGGACATGACCCGTTACAATTCCTACAATTCTTCTATTTGTGAGTCGGTAGGGGATCTTGTGAAAAATTACGATTTGTTCAACAGGACATTCAGGGAAGTATTTCCGGAAATGGAAAAAGAAATCTCCTATAAAACGGAAAAAATAGTGCTGAGTCTGGCAAGCTAAAAGAAACAGCAGAAAAGTTTGGATTATAAATGTAAGAACGCCTCCCCCGGAGGCGTTCTTACTTTGTGTAAAGTCCAGTCCGTTTCGATCAGTGATACGTTGCATCAATGACCCCATGAGGTTTGTGCAGCTGGTGCGGTTTGTGATGTTTGGAATGTCTTACATAGTATTGATGCCCGCGCGGACGTGTTGCAGAGGCTAATAATCCTGTCTGGATCACCAGGCAGGCCAGAAGGGTAAAAATGATGTGTTGCTTTTTCATAACGACAGATGTTTTAGTGCTGTACGAAATTATACAGCAATTCTGAAGCTGGGTTGGCGGAAAACTGAAGGGATTCTGAAGTGCTGGAAAAACAGCAAAGGCATGAAATAAAAATGTGAGTGCAGAATGGGTAAAAGGAAAACCTCATTTTTGCGACTCACATTTTGCAATGTACCAGGAGTGGGACTTGAACCCACACGACTTTAAGGGTCACAGGATTTTAAGTCCTGCGTGTCTACCAATTCCACCATCCCGGCATGCTTGGCCCACCGGCCAGGACCGGTAGTACGAAAAAAAGTTATCAGTTAATGGTTATCGGTTTTAGTTGAATAGTTCTAATAACGAATAACTTGTAACTAATAACTTTCTTTGAGCGAAAGACGGGGTTCGAACCCGCGACCTCGACCTTGGCAAGGTCGCGCTCTACCAACTGAGCTACTTTCGCATTCCATTCAAAATGGATTGCAAAAATAATGAATGACTTCTATAATTCAAGAAAAAAACTCACTTTTTTTCAGACAGGCCGAATTATTCTTTCGCAAAAGCATCCAGCAAGACTTTTGATTTGCTGCCCACCAGGTAGTTTTGTCCTTTATACTTATACTTTTCTGTTTTTTTAGTATCGCCAAGGACGGTGTCTTTCAGCTTTGGTTTATAAAACATGTTGATCTCTTCTATGAAGTAGGCCGTCTCTTCGTGATCTGTTTTTCCGGTCAGCCCCTTTTCTTTTTCTGTCAGCGTTTTATACTCAATGGTCAACGCTTTTGCTTTCTCCGCTTTCTGGATCGCAGCATTATAAAGAGCCGTGTCCTGTTTCAGGATAAACAGCATGATGTGCTGTGTAGCGCTGTCCAGTGTGCTCCGTATCTGCTTGTCCAGTTTATGGATGTCTGTGTGAGAATGGTGCTGGGCAGACAGGTTGTATGTAAAAAGGAAGGTCAGCAAGCTTACTGCGAGCATAAATATTATTTTTTTCATGGTATAGGTGTTAGTTAGGTAAGGTTACAAATATAAATAAAAGTCTACATTTTCTTTGGTGATGATGTCGATCGGCATAGGCGTTTTAGGCACTATTGGTTGCTTCAGAACCAGGGAGTTAAACAGGTTCATGATTCCCTTGTACCCCTGATTTTGGGGTCTCTGACTGATCAGAAAATCGATTTTCCCCTTTTTGAGATAGTCAATATTGCTTTCCAGCAGGTCGTACCCGATCATCCGGATATTGCCTAATTTTTTTTCCTCTACAAACTTTGCTACCCGGTATATCTCGTAGCCGGTTACAAAAAGACCTCTTACAAAAGAATAATCCAGGAAAGCAGAGGTAAGAATCCTTTTCACATCCGCCTCTTCAGTACTGGGAATATCAACGGTCCGGACTTTGGTTTCGGTGATATTATTGTCGCTCAGGTATGCTTTAAATCCTTTGCTTCTTTCTGTATAATGATAGTGACTGTAATGATCTGCTCCTACGTTGACGATCAGCACTGTCGTTTCTTTGGACACACCATAACTCATCAGCCGGGCCGCAAGGTAGCCGCTCTGGAAGGAATCCTGGCCGGAGAAAGAAAGCTCCCGTCCGTCCTGAAAAAGGGTATCAATAAAGGCAAATGGTATTTTTTTCTCTGTCAGATGATCGGTAATGTACCGTCCGCTTTCTCCGAATACAGGAGCCATCAATACTGCATCCGGCTGGTTTTCCAGTAGTTGCTCGTACTGAAGGCGCAGCGACTCTTCACTGCTGATCTCAAAGAAATATTTTTGAAGAGAAACCCCAAAATGGAAAGTTTCCTTGACCGCTGTCTCGATCCCGTTCATGTGAAGCTTCCAGTAAGAATCCTGCCCGGCAGGCAACGGCATCAAAATACCGATCCGGAATGGCTTTTTCATCGCCAGTACGCTGGCGATGATATTCGGTTTATATTCCAGCTCCTCGATGATTTTATTGATCAGCTCGCGGGTTTCCGGAGCTACCTCTCCGCGGTTGTGCAAAACCCGGTCTACTGTTCCTACCGAAACATTGGCCCGCTCGGCAATATCTTTAATTCGTACTTTACTTTTTAAAAAATCAAATGGCTTATCCACGGTAAACAATGTTAGTTAATTAGTTGAAAATCTGTATCGTTGTCGTTACCGTAAAAGTAATAAACAAAGTTATCAACATCAAATATTTTTCAAAAAATATAAAAAAAACGTGATGGTAGTCACGTTTTTTATTTCGTCCGGGTTAATTATTACCAATGATTCAGGTGAAGCTTCTTGATATTTTTATGAGCCTTTTTGCAGTGTGGATTGGCCCTGACACAGGAGGCGAGTGCAACGGCAACGAGTAGCACCGTCAAAGAAAGTAAACAGATCTTTTTCATTTTTGTGAAAGGATAAAGTGGTACATGAATGAGTGTAAATGACTTCAGTAAATTCCCGGAGGAGATCACTGCAGTTGGGGATTATGCAGTAAAAGCCCTTAATTCTGGCCTATTTCGTAGCTTTTTAATTCCAGCCCGTGTTTTTTGGAAAATGTTACCTGGGCGGTTTCAAATTTATGATCGATCTCTTTTTCCTTTTCGATCAGTGCAGCAGACAGTTCCTTAAGTTTTTCCTTGTCTTCGGGAGTACGTTTTTCCTTGGAAACGGAAGCCAGCTCGATGATGTGGTTGTATTCTTCCTCCAGTGAGCTTTTGTAGAGTTTGAACCATTCCAGCGCAGCATCCCGCAGGCTCACATCTCCTTCAAAACCGTCCATACTGCTTACTTTCTGGATGGCGGCATCAAAATCTTTACTCAGAATGTTTTTTTTCGCTTTCAGATCAGAGAGGGAACCTCCTTCCAAAGCATTGAAGAAATTCACAACATCAGGGACAAGTTTGTATTGAATATTGATGATCTTGTTGTTGTATTGGGCGGCTTTTTTGTTTTGTGCCTGCATCGGGAAGATCAGCAAAAGCCCTGCACAAAGTAGGAGTAATTTTTTGGTCATAAGGGTCTTATCGTTAAAAGTTGGATAGGACGCCAATATACAACAGAAAGAAAAATAAAATAGAAGGTCGTGGATTAATTTTATTGGATATGCTCTTTTACTGTTATGGCTCTGGTCTATGATTTGGTGCGGTCCGTGTCTTGTCCCCTGACAAGACACTTATGGCCTGTTAGGGGACAGGCCATGGGTTCAAGGGTACATTCTATAATTTTATTAAGCAAAGTGTTGGTAGACAGAAAGCGAATCTTTCCGGTCTTTTCTGCCAGCGAAAAATTATCAGTTGTTCTCCTGCACCAGGCTTTTAACACATTCTACCCAGAGCGGATCGGTGTTAAGGCTTTCCACCAGTTGCCAGTGCTGGCCGCCGTGTTCTTCAAACAGGTGTTTGTATTCTTCTCCGCCCTCTACCGTCGTTTCCAGGCAGTCGGCTACAAAAGAAGGGGAGAAGAAAAGAATGTTCTTTTTCCCCGCTTTGGCCAGGGCTTCAATGTTGTGGTCGGTATACGGTTTGATCCAGGGGGTCTTCCCCAGTCTTGACTGGAAGGAAACGGAGTAATCGTCTTCCGAAAGCCCGAGTTCTTCTACCAGCAGCCGGGTAGTTTCAAAACATTGTGCCCGGTAGCAGTACTTGTTGCGGGCATGGTAGCTCATGCAGCAGGTTCCCAGTTTACACTGGTCTTTTACCGAACTTTTCAGGATCTGGCGTTCAGGAATTCCATGATAAGAAAAAACAATATGATCAAAAGAACGCTCTTTCATATATTTTCTACCCAGCTCAGCAAAGGCCTTTATAAACAACGGATGGTCGCAGAAATTGCTGATGATCCTGACATCCGGAATGATCTGCCATTGACCGATCACCTTCATGACCTCTTCAATGGAAGATCCGGTAGAAGCAGAGGCATACTGAGGGTAAAGAGGAAGGATTATTAATTTGTCGATGGCCTTGTCCTTAAATATTTCCACAGCCTTTTCAAGGCTGGGATTCTGGTACCGCATTCCAAAACCTACAATATAGTTGTCTCCCAGTGCTTTTTGTACAAGTTGCTGAAGTTCCAGCCCATGAAAAAGAAGAGGAGAACCTTTTTCTTCCCAGAGTTTTTTGTATTCGTGTGCAGATTTTGGAGCACGGAAAGGGGCGATGATCAGGTTGATAAGTGCCCAGCGGTTCAGAAAAGGAATGTCTATTACCCTCCAATCCATCAAAAATTCTCTCAGGTATTTCCTTACATCCGATGTTTTTGTGCTGTCGGGCGTACCCAGATTTATCAGCAATACTCCAGTTTTCATGAAGACAAAGTTATTAGTTATCGCTTATTTGTCATTAGATAGAAAGGAAAAAATTCTTTCCTTTCTGATAGTCAGGAGCTACAGAGGTCAGCCCAGTTTTACAGGGGGCTCCATCACTGTTCCGCATGTGGGGCAGGTACGAAGTGCTTCCGATGCATAAAATTTATTCATAACGATGGGAAGCTGCACCACAATATCGGTGAGTTCGAAATATTCTTCATGAAGTTTCCTGTCACAGTTTTCGCAAAACCACAGACAGCCGTCTTTTTCTCCCGGTTTGCGGTAGCGTTCTATCACAAGACCTACAGTGTTGGCTTTACGTTGAGGAAGATGCGGAATACGCGGAGGCAATAAAAAAATCTCCCCTTCCCGGATTGGAATATCTACCTGTTTACCATCTTCGATGATTCGTACGTTGATATCCCCTTCTAATTGATAAAAAAACTCTTCGCCTTCGTTGTAATGAAAATCTTTTCTTGAGTTGGGACCTCCTACTACCATTACGATGAAATCGTCGTTGGCTTTGTACACCTGCTGATTTCCGACGGGCGGTTTTAACAAATGACGATTTTCTTCTATCCATTTTTTAATATTAAAGGGGCGTTGTACGGACATATAAATATATTTGTTAATTTTAACAGGAAGATACACGGAAGATTAATTCCTCGTTATGTGTCAAACAAATATAACGCAGAATAAGTGTATTTTATAATGATATAAATAACAAAAAAAACAGACGATCATAATTGTTTCCGAACGGAGGTGTCCTGTAGACAGGATATACGGAATGATAGCCGGTCGTGAAACGAAGATACATCGGAAACAGGGAGAAGACGGGAGATATAGTCAACATGCTTATATCAAACAATTACTCCGCTTCCTTTTGTCGTTGCAGTTAAGGTATGGAAGAAGATTTTGAAAAAAAGTGGCAGAAGGTTCTCTATCATTTTATTCAGCTTACAGGAAAAAAGCCGAACATGGATATTATTTTATTTATGATCGGAGTACAGGAGCTGGGCAAGGGCCAGGGGAAATTTTCCAAAGAGCAGAAACAGGACCTGATGCATATTGCCATGTGTAAAATCCTGAGTTTTTCCGGGTATTATGAGTTGGAAGGTCAGGACCAGGATGGGTGGCCACACTGGAAGAACGTAAAACCGGTGCCCAGGCTCTCTCTTGAAGAGCAGGAGAAGTTTTTGCAAATGCATGTAGTGGAATATTTTGAAAGAGAAGTATTTGTATAAAAATAAAGAGAGAGGTTCATTTCTCTTTGGACCTTAGAGTACACCAGAATATGAAAATTATTACCTATAACGTCAACGGCATTCGCGCTGCGATCAAAAAAGGATTTACAGACTGGCTTCGTGCCACTGATGCGGAGGTGGTTTGCCTGCAGGAAATCAAGGCTACGGAAAAAGATCTGGACTGGACCGAGTTTAAAAACATGGGCTATGAGATCTATCTGAATCCTGCGGAGAAAAAAGGATACAGCGGAACCGCCATTTTTACAAAAGTTCGTCCGGAAAACATAGAAATCGGATGCGGTATCCCGGCTTATGATGCCGAAGGACGCGTGATAAGAGCCGATTTTAAAGATGTGTCGGTGATGTCCGTATACATGCCTTCCGGTACCAGCGGTGATCTGCGCCAGGATTTTAAATACCAGTGGCTCGATGATTTTTTCCTCTATGTGCAGGAGCTTACCCGGCAAAAACCAAATCTGGTCATTTGTGGAGATTATAACATCTGTCACCGTGCCATTGACATTCATAACCCGAAATCCAATGCCAATTCATCCGGGTATCTGCCCGCCGAACGGGACTGGATGGAAAAGTTTTTTACCTGTGGTTATGTAGATGCCTTCCGCCATTTCAATCAGGAACCTCATCAGTATACCTGGTGGAGCCAGCGTTTCCCTTCTATCCGGGAGCGTAACCTGGGCTGGCGCATCGATTATCATGCCGTCACCGAAAACATGAAAGACCGGCTGAAGCGGTGTGTGATCCTTTCGGATGCCAAACACTCCGACCATGCCCCGGTGATGGTGGAACTTAATAAATAGAAATACTATTTAAAAAAACAGAAAGCGTCCTTGCGATGAGAGAGGCCGTAGGCCGAACGAAGAAGCAATCTGTCCGCTACGAAGCCAGGACGTATCATAATTGAATGTTTAGTAAGAGTGAAAGGGCATAGTCGGTAAATAAATAATCCGGTTTTGAACATTCATGACTGTATTCTTGTTACAATTAGCCTATAACCGGCCTTCATGCATGTTAGGAACCCGTTTTACAAAGTATATTCCCCCTGAAACCGAAGAAAGCTCTTTCGATAAACTGTCGAAATTATTTTTTCAGTTGCTCAACTACACCTCGGGAGATGTGTACGAAGCCTTGCAGTGGCTGAACGAACTGGACCGAGAATACACACTTACAGACAGTAAGTACGGGATGGGTGATTTTGTCGAAGACCTGAAAGCCCAGGGGTTTATAGAAGAACAGACGGAGGAAGGGAGTTTCAAGCTTACCGGGAAATCCGAACAGACCATTCGTAAAAATGCCCTGGAAGAAATTTTCGGGAAACTAAAAAAAACCGGCAGCGGAAATCACAAGACTAATTATACCGGAAACGGAGATGAATTAAGCTCGGATATCCGGCCCTTTGAATATGGAGATCCCCTGGATTCGATCAGTATGACGGAGTCGCTGCACCATGCCCAGATCAATCACGGGATCGAAGAGTTTCGACTCACCCAGGAAGACCTGCAGGTGCAGGAAAAGGAACAGAAGTCGCAGACCTCTACGGTCCTGATGATCGATATTTCTCATTCGATGATCCTGTATGGAGAAGACCGGATCACTCCTGCCAAAAAAGTAGCCATGGCGCTGGCCGAACTGATCAAAACAAAATACCCCAAAGATACCCTAGACATTATAGTATTCGGAAACGATGCCTGGCCGGTAGCAATAAAAGATCTTCCATATCTTCAGGTAGGACCTTATCACACCAATACGTATGCAGGGCTGGAATTGGCCATGGATCTACTCAGGAGACGAAAAGCAACGAATAAGCAGATCTTTATGATCACCGACGGAAAGCCGACCTGCCTGAAGGAAGGAAACCAATATTACAAAAATAGTTTCGGTCTCGACCGGAAGGTGGTTAACAAGACACTGAATATGGCTGCCCAATGCAGAAGGCTTAAAATACCGATCACTACCTTTATGATCGCCAAGGACCCTTACCTGCAGCAGTTTGTGCGTGAGTTTACCAAAACGAACAACGGAAAAGCATTTTACAGTTCGCTGAATGGACTGGGAGAATACGTGTTCGAAGATTTTGTAAAAAACAGAAAGAAAACCGTACGGTAGGAATGGACCGTACCCCGCCTGGAGACGCAGTAGTGGGAAAACAGAAACAATAATAAACAAACTTAAGCCTGTTACATTCTCTCTTCAGGAGAGTAATATAATTTATGAGACCAGAGATTAAAACGCTTGGCGAATTAAAAAATTCCGGCTATCAGCCAAGATCGGTAAAAGAAGAAATGCGTCACAATCTTGTAGACGCACTTCGAAACAAACGAAACCTTTTTGAAAAGATCAAAGGATACGAGGAAACGGTCATTCCGCAATTACAGACTGCTGTGCTTTCCAGGCACAATATTATATTCCTGGGATTGCGCGGACAGGCTAAAACCCGTATGGCGAGGCTGATGGTCAATCTGCTTTCGGAATATGTCCCTGTTGTGGAAGGTTCGGAGGTAAACGATGATCCCTTGCAGCCTCTGTCCAGGTATGCGAAAGACCTGATCCGTGAGAAAGGTGATGAAACTCCCGTAGCCTGGCTGCACCGCGACGACCGGTATACGGAAAAACTGGCGACTCCCGATGTTTCTGTTTCGGATCTGGTCGGGGATCTTGACCCTATCAAAGCTGCTACCATGAAGCTGACCTATGCCGATGAGCGGGTGATCCATTTTGGCCTTATCCCTCGTTCGCACCGTTGTATTTTCGTGATCAATGAATTGCCTGATCTACAACCCAGGATACAGGTAGCGCTGTTCAATATCTTACAGGAAGGAGACATTCAGATCCGGGGATTTAAGCTCCGGCTGCCGCTCGACATCCAGTTTGTTTTTACCGCCAATCCGGAAGATTATACCAACAGAGGTTCTATTATTACCCCGCTGAAAGACAGGATAGACAGTCAGATCCTGACCCACTACCCGAAAGCGATTGAAATTTCCAGAGAGATTACCGAACAGGAAGCCAGGCTGAGCACTTTTCAGCGGGAATCCATAAAAGCCCCCGAACTGATCAAGCAACTGGTGGAGCGGATCTCTTTTGAAGCAAGAAAAAGTGAGTACGTAGACCAGAAAAGCGGAGTTTCTGCGCGTCTTACGATCTCTGCGGTTGAGAATATGTATAGTACAGCAGAAAGAAGGATGCTCCTGAACGGAGACCAGAATACTCTTCTGAGGGTGTCGGACGTGCTGGGGGTGATCCCTTCCATCACCGGGAAAATAGAGCTCGTCTATGAAGGAGAGCTCGAAGGAATTTCCAGCGTTGCGGTCCATCTGATCGGGAAGGCCATCCGTGAAGAATTTGAACCGCTCTTTCCCAGTCCTGAAAAAGACCGGAAACTTAAAAAAGGAAAACAGGAAAAGAAAAATAATATTTACAAAGAGATCGTTGACTGGTTTAACAACGGCAATTATATAGACCTCCTGCAAAATATATCCAATGCGGACTATGAGAAGACTCTCAAGTCTGTACCAGGGTTGGAGACGATCGTCAGTACGCTGCATCCTTCTCTGGATAAGGAAGAACAGCTACTGTATATGGAATTTCTGCTGCACGGCCTGGCGGAATATTCACAGATCAGTAAACATAAACTGGACAGTGGTATTCAATTCAAGGATCTGCTGGGAAGTCTTCTCAACAATATTGGGACCGGAGAAGAAGAAGATGATGAAGCGCAGGACGATTTTAATTTCCGGAATAACTGATGTTTTCCTGTGAGGTAAGAAGAAGAATAACAACCATGATAAAATAAGATAGATCGTATGAAAAAAAGATGGACCATAAGTGCAAGTGTTGTGCTGATCGCATTGCTGGTATTGGGATTTACGTATCCTGCGGAAAAACTGTTAGCCCCCGAGAAACTGGTGGAAGTGATCAAAGACCCTAAGGCAGCCAAACCGGTGATCGTAAATGTTGGTCCCACTCCGTTGATCAAAGGCGCCAAATACATTGGGGCAGCGGAAGACCCTGCCAACAAAGAACGCCTGAGAGCCATGGTAAAGGATTTTCCTAAAAATAAAGACATTGTCCTATATTGCGGATGCTGTAAACTGGAAGACTGCTGGAATATCCATGAAGCAGACAAGATCCTGGGTTCAATGGGATTTACCAACTATAAAGTGCTCAATATGCCGACAGACTTTAGTACAGACTGGCAAAGCAAAGGATATCCGATGGAATAGATTTCCCGGAAGATCAGTGTATAGAATATAAAAAACGTCAGGCATCTTTTGCCTGACGTTTTTTATGGAGTGCATGTTCGGAACCAGATTACAATCCGATCCTGTATTTCAGTCTTACCACAAATTCCCGGCTGGGCCCCGGCATGGCCGAAACACTGGAAGTATAAGCCATCAGGAAAGGGTTGGCCTGGTTCGCAATATTATAGCATCCGATCCCAAGTTCAAGACCCTTGACGAGCAGGTTATCATAATTAACAAATGTATTGATCAGGAACATAGATGGAAACGACTGCATGTACAGCACACTATCTCCTTCCTGGATCCGGTCGTAGCCGAAGCGACGGGACAAATAGTTGGCATTAAGGTTCCAGTTGAGGTTCTTGGTGATCTTAAAATTGACCAGTACATTCAGCTTATGCGGGGCAAATGCCCGGTTGGCATATGTGTTGATCCCTGACTGGGAAGGGTCGCGGAAATAGGATCTGTCTACCGCAAACTCTGCAATATGATTTTTCCCTGCGTTGCTATAATACGAGTAGTTTACATCTACATATCCCCACTTGTCCTTGTATTTGGCTACCGCTTCAAACCCTCTTGTGCCGGTTTGTTTTCCGTTGTAATAGCCATCAAGAAGCACTTCTCCTGTTACAGGATTTTCTTCGTATACATAATACAAGGCATCTTTGATCGAGATATCAAAAACGTTGAGAGAGATGTTCATCTTTTTCCCGATCTGATAACCCATTTCCGCTTCAAAAATAGTTGCTTTCTCTGGCCGGATACTATCCGAGCTGATGTTCTGAATGTAGGGCGACCGGAATGCCTGGGCAGCCAGGGCTTTGAAGTGCACTTTGCGGATTACCTTGGTCACGGCAACTCTTGGCACAAAAGCATCAAATCCAAGGCTGTGTTTGTCGTAGCGTGCTCCTGCCGTTACATTCACGATCTTTGTCTTCAGGAGCGCCTGAAGATAACCGCTGTAGTTCTGGTAATGTACAGAAGGAGAGTTGAGCGGGGCATAGTTGTAGGTATAGGTGGTATACGGAGCCGCTTTGCTGTTCCCTTGATCGTTGAGAAACTGAACTCCCCCCAGCAGGTTGAAATTTTTATGTGCATCATAAGAGGCTTCCACCCGTCCTATATGCCGTTGCAGATACCGGAAGCTATAAGAGTAAATGCTGTCAAGACTGGTCCAGGGCAACTGATAAGTGTACTGGTAGAGTGGCGTGATCGTGAGTTTTTCAGAAATCTTCCAGTTGTACTTGATATTGGCAGAATAATAGTTGAAAAAATTGTCGATCGCATAAGGAAGAATATAACCGGAACCATTCTGTTGTCTCGGATTATAGCGGTCTACCAGGAAGTTAACATCCAGCCCTTTGTATTGGATTCCCCCGTCGAGGGTAAAGTTGAGGATTTCGTGGCTGCCCATCATGTTGAAAGACTGGCTGGCATCGTCCTGCTGGTAGTACAGCCCGTCTCCGCGGTTGGCACGGCTGTACCATGTTTTCATATATGCGTTGATCCCGTTGGCAAATTTTTTACCTGCTCCCAGGGAGCCGGACATGCGGCCCATCCCGTTTTTCATCTGTCCGTACATGGCAGAAGCCTGAATTCCGTTCATGTCAGATTGCTTGGTGATGATGTTGATCACGGCGAGTTCTGCTACACCTCCGTACATGGCAGAGCCGGGGCCGCGAATGATCTCGATCTTTTTGATCTGATCTACAGAAAAGTGATTTCCAAAAGGGATCGTAGCATAAAGAATTTCATTCATCGCAATGCCATCCATAAATACGGCCACTTTCCCTTCACTGGCCCAGTTGCCGCGGATCCCCAGGCTTACAAAATTCTGTACGTCCTGGGCAAATTCCATCCCGGGCACAAAGCGAAGCACATCGATCAGATCTCTTGCCCCCATGTTGCGGATCTCTTCTTCAGTGATGACGGTGATAATCCCCGGTGATTCACGAAGGGAGAGCGCATTCCGGGACGCTACGGTCACCGGTACATTCATCAGGTCTTCCAGCGAAAGTTCCTGATCCAGGAGCGTTACAGTACTGTCCTGGTCTTGTGCAAGGGAAGGATTGTGGCATAGCAGTATTCCTCCTGAAAAAAGGAATGCCCCTAAAAACGGTAGTATTCGTTTCATAAATAGAGTGTTGTAGTGAAATGGTGTGTAGCCCCTATACGCCAACCTTCGGTGAATGTTGAAAAACAGGGAGCAACGCGATGTAAGATTTTGGGAGGGTAGACAAGAAGATCCGAATGTAAGATTTGCCGGTTAAAAAGGAGTAAACCTCCCGGTTTGGATCCGGGGAGAAAGAAAGAAGCGGTACGGTATTCCTTTTTGACCTATCCCCTGACGATGGTTGTTTGAGGACAAAACGTTCCATATTCAGCAAGAATCTACAGCAGCCATGATGTCGCTGTATCGTGTGTTTGACAAAGAGGAATCGCAATTAGTTGGTCGAAAGGAGCAGAAATATTTGAGCGGGCGACTATTTTTAGATCTTCCCGACCCCTGTAGTCCAGGATCTGTGCCGATCGAAACCAGAGGAAAGGTAAGATTCCGGTGTCAGAGAGTAAGAAATCCCCGGAGAATTGTTTTTACAGAGAAAAACTATTGAGTGTTATAAAACAGGATTTTATAGACCTGAGGGTTCTGCCGTTCCGTTTACCGGGACGTTCGTTTGGGAGCTATTTAGAGTGCGAAATGATTTCCTTGATCAGGTCCGCCATCGATTTTTCAATATCAAAACTGTAGATGTCATCATTCCCCAGTCCTCCTTTTCGGTTCGAAGAAAGATATCCCTTCTTTTTTCCGGGAGTAAAGAAAAAATCATCACGGTTGGAGTTAAAAGGTTTTTTTAAATGATAGATCTTTGAAAACTCCTCTTCCGCTTTTGTCATGAAAATATCCAGCCCTCCATAGCCACCGTGTCCGTTGGAGGCAAAAAACAATACATGATCAGACGAGATGTATTTAGGACTCACGTCCATATAGATCGTGTTGACAGCATAGAGGTTCTGAGCAGGGAGCCATTGATCGTCCCCGTTACAGGTACTCAGCCAGATGTCGTGCATCCCCGCACCTCCTGGTCGTTTGGAAACAAAAAAGAGCAGGCTTCCGTCAGGAGAAATGCTGGGCTGGGCGTTCCATTGGCCGGGAGCATTGATGTTTTCGTTGAGTCTTTTGGGTGTTCCCCATTTTCCTCCTTCCTGATAGCTTACGTAGATAGCACAGTTGAATTCACGATGATTGTCCAGCATAACGTGCTCATCGCAGCGGGTAAAATAATATCTTTTCCCATCGGCGGTGAAAGAGCCGGAGCTTTCGTTGAAGTGAGTGTTGAGCGAAGAAAATTTGTCATGGGTATGATGCAGGACTTTCCAGGTAGAATCCCCCTGCTTCACAAAACGGTGTACATCGGAATGTCCTTCATGGGTAGCAGACGATGCAGAAGAGGGAGTCTGCCCGTGTACCTTTGCCGAAGTAACGATCAGCATACTGTCGTGTTCGCCGATTACAGGAGCAAAATCAGAAGCATGACTATTTACCGGAGCCGGAAGGTGACGAAAGCCATAGTTTTTAGAGGCTTCTGTTTTCTCTTCGCGGGAAAGGACCTGACAATCTTTGATTTCCTGCAAGGCTTTTGCTTTATAGAGTTCCAGTTCAAAATCAGGGTTTTGTTCGGTTTCGGTACGGAAGTCCTCAAAATTGTGGATCGCCAGATCAAATTCACCGTTGTCTTTCAGGATAGAAGCATACCAGAACCGGGAGGTCGGATATTTTTCTTTGTCTTTGGTAACGAGTTTCTGGTAGAGAGGTTCGGCATTTTTATAATCGTAAAGGTAGCGGTAGCATTCGGCGAGCTGTGCGAGCAGGTATGTATTGGCCGTGTCCGTTCCGTAGGCCCGTTGATATTCGTGCGCTGCCATAAAATATTCCGCTTGCTGGTAATATTTATCTGCTTTCGAAATAAGAGAGGAATTGTTTTTAGATTGGGCAGATCCTAAAAGAGGGCACAATAAAAACAGGGGGACAAACAGCTTGATTACATGCATGACGTATATATGATTGGCATTTGGTCATACAATAATAAGGAAGACTGCTTGATAAATCAAGAATTCACTCTTTGCTCAGTACAAGCTCTTTCTTAAATTCAAGAATCGGTTCATCTGTATGATGGTTGATGACGGTCACATAATGAAACCGGTCGTCCAATAGTACCTCGGCAAGCGAAACCGCTCTTTCCTTACTTACCACCGAAGCTTTAAAGAAGGGCAACATGTGCTGACTCAGCAGATATCCCCGCACTACATATTCACTTTTCATAACTCTCAGATTTTATTAATTATTCTAGTAGTAATACGTAATCGAAGGACTAAAAAGTTCCACCATTTTTCACACAACTATCTGATATTCATTATATTGTAACTTTAAAAACAAAGGGTGTTTTACTAAAAAACCGTCTTTTTGATACAGATAGTTGCGCTTTTGGAGGGCTTAAGAGAGCATTGGGAAGTATAAAAGGGGTAAAAGGCCCGAAAAGAAAGGCCATTTTTCTGCAGATGTGTATAAAATAATTTGAAAAAAGAGACCCCGTCGGTTACCTTTGCTTCTGTACCGGAATATATAGGTACATAACACAATTTTATTCATAACCTGTTTAAATTTCTTAGAGAGCCTTCTGCATAACACCGGAAGGCTCTCTTTTTTTGTTGTTTTTGACCCTCTTCTGTGGTTTTAATTTTTTTTGCAAAAAAAGCCATTATTTTTTAAAATTTTAGTCTGTTTCCTTTCTTCAGGTGGTTTCGCAGTCTACACATCCGTTTGGCTCTGGTCCATGAATCTGGCATCTACACTATAAAATAACCCCATGGCCTGTTCCCTGACAGGCTATAAGTGTCTTGTCAGGAGACAAGCCACAGATCGCACCAAATCATAGACTAGAGCCATCTCTTTTGAGATACAGGAAGCCAGGATATCCCGGAGGTCAGATAAAAGCGGGATCATGAACCATTGAAAGGATAATAAGTGTTGGTTTGAGACAGAAATAACAATTCATTTTTTCTTGGATCTCTACACAAACGACTAATGAAAACTTCAGGTACCCCCCCGGTTTTTTTGAGTAATTTCTCCTGAAAAATGTTGATAGTTCAATTTTGAGGTATAAATACTCAAAAACATGCTTTTTTAGGTATATGTTTTATATAAAAGAGGGGTATAAGTCGTATTTATATAATTTTCTCTAAAATATCCCCTTTATATAGATTTTACAATCGGATTTTCATGTTTTTGGGGACGGTTTGGGTATGATAGGGTTAAAAATCTATCTGTTAAAGTTAAAAAATGAACCACTTTTTTAAAATTATGGCAAAAAAATTAAAAACTTGATCAAAATTATAGCTTGTTTTTTAAAAAAGTATAAAAATGAATAATTCTAACATTTAAAATTAGACCATGATTTACAAAAACCTTAATTTTTAGCAAATTTCAAGCATTTTATAAATAAACTCCTATCTTGACCATTTGATATAAATTGTACTATTATTATATTTTGAGTATTTGAACTATTTGAAGTGAATTTTACCTATTTAGTATTTTTTGAATAAATTATGTGATAAAACTCTAAAAATGGCAATTTTTTTGTGTTTTTTTACATCAAATCCTTGCTCTGTATAAGTTATCCACCTATATTTACAATATGAATTATATGAATATTTTAATTTATTGATTCTAGACAACTAATAAGAATATTAATTATTTACAACAACCAAACAAACTAAAATTATGCGTAAACAAACATTACTAACGTTGATGATCATGGTAGGCCTGGTATGGAATGCCAAGGCGCAGGATTCGACTGCAGCAGTGGCTGCTAATGATGGGAAGCTTACTATTTCCGGTGATGTGGATGCCTATTACAATTTTGCTGTAAACAGGCCTTTTTCCGGCTCTCTTTTGGGAGGTACCGGTGCAGCGAGAGGATTTGACCGGGAAACTGATCAACTTCAATTAGGTCTGATCCAGACAAATTTTACTTACAGCAGCAGTAAAATTGACCTCGTGGCGGATCTGGTGTACGGACCTAACGCAGCGTACGGTAACTTTGGAAACAGTGCAGTGCTGAACCCTCCGATCGGAGCTACTCTTGGGGATGCCGCTGTAGCCATCAAGCAGGCCTACGGAACCTGGAAAGCTACCGACAAGTTGTCTTTCACAGTGGGTCAGTTTGGTACACACATTGGTTATGAGGTGATTGATGCGCCGGTGAACTACCACTACTCGCTTTCAAACCTCTTCCTGAACGGTCCGTTCTACCACCTGGGAGCAAAGGCCAACTATGCTTTCAGTGACAAAGTAGGTTTGATGGTCGGATTGGTAAACAACTGGGATGCGATCTATGACAACAACAAGCAAAAATCCTTCGTTTCTCAGTTTTATGTACAACCAATTGAAAACTGGAATGTGTATGTGAACTATATCGGTGGAAAAGAGGACTTTGTAATGCCTGGAAACAACGTACACCTTGTTGACTTCACTACAGGTTATCAGATTACAGACAAATTCTACTTCGGTGTGAACGCTGCATACGGTCTGATGTCAAACCCTGATACTGCTGTAAAATCAATGAACAGAGTGATCACAGAATCACATGGTGCAAAAGAGTCTCTTGACTGGTGGGGTTTTGCCCTTTATCCGAACTTCCAGTTGACTGACTGGTTGGGAATAGGTCTTCGTTACGAATACTTCGAAGATACCTACGGCATCCGTTACATGGCGACTCCTGGTCTGACCAACAACTCTCTTACTTTAACTACTCCTATCACATTGGCAAACGGATTCTTTACCTTCAAACCTGAAGTAAGATACGATGGTGCCACTCAGGAGATTTACGAAGGATCTATCTTCAGCAATGGTGCAAAAATTGGTTCTAAAACTCAAAAAGAACAGTTAACAATAGGATTTGCAGGAATTTTCAAATTCTAAAAAATATCAGAGAATAATAATAAACCCTATTAAAGAATAATAATAAATCGAATTTCATCTGGTTAGTTAAATGGCCCCGTCTTCCACTCTTCTGTGGGAACGGGGTTTTTTCATGGAAATATCCTCCCCTCATTTTCTTCCTCATTCCTTCTTTCTTCTTTTTATTCTCACGTTCTTTTCTCCTATCTTCGCACCCATGATGTTTTATGGTAATTTTAAACTCGGAGTACTGGGCGGTGGCCAATTGGGAAGAATGCTTATACAGGCCGCTACAGACCTTAACATAGATATTTATTGTCTCGATCCGGATGTTGCAGCTCCTTGTGCAGGTCTGGCAAAAGGATTTGAAGTAGGGTCGCTCACCGATTTTGACACCGTATACCAATGGGGGAAAGACAAAGACCTTCTTACCATCGAAATTGAAAACGTAAATGTAGATGCCCTCGAAAAACTTCAGGCAGAGGGAATAAAAGTGTTTCCCGAACCGGCCGTGATCCGTATCATCCAGGACAAACGTGTTCAGAAACAGTTTTATAAAGAACGAAACATTCCTACTGCTGATTTTATTCTCACCGATAGCATAGAGGCCGTTCGTCAGAACAGTATATTCTTGCCTGCATTTCAGAAACTGGGTACTTCCGGGTACGATGGCCGGGGAGTGCAGCGCCTGGAATCAGAAGCCGATCTGCCCAAGGCCCTGGAAGGGTTGAGTCTCCTGGAAAAACAGGTGGACTATGCCAAAGAGATCTCGGTGATTGTAGCACGCAACCAGAACGGAGAGGTTTCCGCATTTCCGGTTGTGGAGCTGGTTTTTCATCCTGTACACAACCTGGTGGAATACCTGTTTGCACCGGCCGAAATTACCCCTGAGCAGGCTCAGAAGGCGGAGTCGATAGCGCTGACCGTGATCCGTGAGTTGAACATGACCGGATTGCTGGCCGTGGAAATGTTCCTGGACAAAAACGGCGAGATCCTGGTCAACGAAGTTGCTCCAAGACCTCACAACAGTGGTCATCAGAGTATCGAAGCCAATTATACTTCCCAGTACGAACAACACCTGAGGGCAATCCTGAATCTTCCTTTGGGAAGTACAGGCCAGATCCTGCCGGCGGCCATGATCAATCTGCTGGGAGAAGCCGGTTTCTCCGGTCCCGCACAGTACGAAGGACTGGAAGAGGCATTGAGCAAGGAAGGAGTATACCTTCATTTATATGGGAAAAAATATACCAAACCATTCCGCAAGATGGGCCATGTCACGATCATGGATAAAAGCGTTGAATCACTGAAAGACAAAGTCAATAAAGTAAAGCAGATGATCAAGGTCAAGGCATGACCTGTTCAGGATCTGCAATCACCAATGCAATAGAAAGAATTATGAAAAAAGTAATCACAAGCAAAAATGCTCCTGCTCCGATCGGTCCTTATAACCAGGCGATCCTGGCAGGCAATACCCTGTATGTTTCCGGGCAGATCGCCTTAGACCCTGTATCAGGAGAAATGGTCAATGCCGATATCGTGGCAGAAACCAATCAGGTAATGAAAAACCTGGGAGCGATCCTGGCAGAAGCGGGGGCTGATTTTACCCGCGTAGTGAAGTGCAGTATCTTTGTAAAAGACCTGAACAACTTTGCGACGATCAATAAAGTATACGGAGAGTTTTTTGTATCCGATGCGCCGGCCCGCGAAACCGTAGAGGTGGCCCGCCTGCCTAAAGATGCAAACGTGGAGATCTCCTGCATTGCAGTACTGTAAGCAGAATCGCTTCAGCGTACGAGAAGTGCATTGTGCCACAAGAATTTAGTGTTCAATTCATCAAATTGCCAAATTAACAATTTATATTTGTCCTTATGGAAAATAAAGTAGCAGCACCTGTAGACGACAGTGTATTTAAAAAAGTGATATCGCATGCAAAAGAATATGGTTTTGTATTTCCCTCCAGCGAAATATATGACGGATTGCAGGCCGTATACGACTATGGACAAAATGGAGTAGAGCTGAAAAACAATATTAAACAGGCCTGGTGGAAAGCCATGGTCCAGATGAACGATAATATTGTAGGGGTAGATGCCGCGATCTTCATGCATCCGACTACCTGGAAAGCCAGCGGTCACGTGGATGGCTTCAGCGATCCGATGATTGACAACAAGGATTCCAAGAAAAGATACCGTGCCGACCAGTTGATCGAAGCCAAAGCAGAAGAGCTGGAAAAAGCAGGGAAGAAAGAAGACGCCGATCAGCTGGTGAAAAAACTCGCTCGCTTGCTGGAAGCAGAAGACCTTGCCGGAGTAAGAGACCTTATTATAGAAGAAAAGATCATTTGCCCGATCGCTAAAAATTCCAACTGGACGGATGTCCGCCAGTTCAATCTTATGTTTTCCACCCAGGTAGGATCAGTAGCGGAAGATTCCAGTACTATTTACCTGCGTCCGGAAACCGCTCAGGGTATTTTTGTGAACTTCCTGAACGTGCAGAAGACCGGAAGAATGAAGATCCCTTTTGGAATCGCACAGATCGGAAAAGCATTCCGGAACGAGATCGTAGCCCGTCAGTTCACCTTCAGAATGCGTGAATTTGAACAGATGGAAATGCAGTTCTTTATCCGTCCGGGAGAAGAAATGACCTGGTACAATCAGTGGAAAGAAACCCGTCTGAAATGGCACAAAGCGATCGGACTTCCTGAAAACAAGCTGAAATACCACGATCATGAAAAGCTGGCTCACTACGCCAATGCTGCCGTAGACATCGAATTTGAATTTCCGTTCGGATTTAAAGAGATCGAAGGGATCCACTCCCGTACGGATTTTGACCTCGGCAATCATGAAAAATATTCGAAGAAAAAACTTCAGTATTTCGACAATGAGCTCAACAAAAACTATGTGCCTTATGTAGTGGAGACTTCCGTAGGCGCCGACAGGACCTTCCTGGCAGTGCTCTGCAATGCCTATACAGAAGAAGTGACCGGTGAAGGAGAGAACAGAAAAGAAAGAGTATACCTGAAACTACATCCTGCTTTAGCACCGGTGAAAGCGGCTATTTTCCCACTGACCAAGAAAGACGGACTTCCGGAAAAAGCACAGCAGGTGGTAGATGCCTTGAAATACGATCTGAATGTAGTATACGAAGAGAAAGACGCCATCGGAAAACGTTATACCCGTCAGGATCTGATCGGAACGCCTTTCTGTATTGTGGTAGATCACCAGACGCTGGAAGACGATACCGTGACGATACGTCACCGGGATACCATGGAGCAGGAAAGAGTGAAAATCGAAGACCTGAAAGCTAAAATTGAAAAGCAGACTTCTCTTAAAACGATTTTAGAACAATTATAATACAGTTTCCTTTATGCTGTAAGGTGCAGCTATCGGGGAGAAGATAAAATGTCATAAGAAGGCGATGTGGAGGCAGGGAAACCGGTATCCACATCGCTTTTATAGTTTGGAACAGGTTCCGAACTTTTAGACCTTGCGACCGTAAAAAGATAAAAAACACTCGTTTGATTTTCTCAGAAGTAATTATTGTATTGTTATTCCTCCTTCTTCTGGCAGGATTCTTTTACATGATCTTTTTTTCCATGTATAAAGGAGAGAATGTATCTGCCGGTTTTCTTTCCTTTGCCATGCCGCTGAAACCCGGACATAGAAAAATTCTGGAAACAAAATTTCCTTATTACCGCCAGTTGGGTTTTAACAACAAAAGAAAATTTGAGATCCGGCTCCGGTATTTTCTGGCCAACAAAACATTCTATGGAAGAGAAGATCTGGAGGTGACGGAGGAGATGAAGCTCCTGATCGGGGCGGCGGCAGTTCAGGTGACCTTTGGTTTTGAGGCCGTGCAACTACGCCATTTCAGGAAGATCATTCTGTATCCTAAAGCCTATTATTCAAGACATACCCAAAAGAAACATAAGGGAGAAGTAAATACTGCCGGGGCGATCGTGTTTTCCTGGGAGGATTTTCTGAAAGGATACCATGTCCCCGACGATGGTTTTAATGTAGGCTTGCATGAAATGGCCCATGCGTTGAAAATGGAGGATCTGATCCCCAACGGGGAATATTCTTTCCTGGATGAGCAAGTGCTGAAAAGATGGCAGGAAGTGGCGCGAAAGGAAATAAAGAAAGTGCAAACCGGCGAAAATAAATTTTTGAGATCCTATGCCGGTACAAATGCGGAAGAGTTTTTTGCCGTTTGTGTAGAGCAGTTTTTTGAACAGCCCGGAGAATTCAGGCGTCAGCTTCCCCTGGTGTACCAGACACTTGCCGAGCTGTTGCAGCAGGATCCTCTGGAACTGAGAATAGATGGCTAACAGGGTCTTTTTAAGTGGATCTCTAAAAGTTTTGTATCTTTAACACAGAAGAAAAAATGCCAGGGTGCGTTATACAGATTATGAGATCAATTTTTCAGCAATATAAAATCGTGGGCCGGCGTATAAAAGGAGGTTTTCTTTGCCTGATTCTCGGAGCTTTTTCCCTCGTTACTCCTGTATATGCGCAGGAACCGGATGTGGAGATCGCCCATGAGTATTTTGGTACAGGAGAGTACGACAAGGCCAAGGATATGTATGACCGGTTGTCAAAAAACAACGCGAATCTCCCTTTTATCTATAAAAACTACATGTTCACCCTTCTGCATTTCAAACAGAAGGAAGACGCCGAGAAGCTGATCAGAAGGATGATCAAAAGTACCGAGGATAATTTGTTTTACAAGCTGGATCATTATGTGTTGGCGACAGAAATGAACGGAGAGGAAAAAACGGAGAAAGAATTTACTTCCCTGGTCAACGAACTAAAGAACAATCCTGTACAGGTGGAAAAAGCGGCCGATTACCTGCTGAAAAGAGACCTTTACGAAAGAGCCAGACTACTGTTGACGGCTTCCCGCAAAGCCCTCAAAAACAATTCGCTGTATGCGTTCCTGATCGCCAATATCTATTACCGCCAGGGCAATGCAGACCAGACGATCGAAGAGCTCCTGGCCTTTCTGAAAGACAATCCCGAAGAGCAGGAAAATGTAAAGAATGTGTTTCAGAATAATCTGAAGGAAGAGTCTGATCTTGAACTGCTGGAAACCAAGCTGTATGAGAGAGTACAACGTGAACCGGGAGAAATGGCCTATAACGAACTGCTGTTGTGGCTGAATATTCAGAGGCGGAACTTCAACAAAGCTTTGATACAGGCTAAAGCAATTGACAAACGTTATCGCCTGCAAGGCTCCAAACTGATGGAAGTCGGGAAAATAGCGATGGACAACAAGGACTATGAAAATGCCTCCCGTTTTTTTGAGTACGTGATCAAAGAATATCCTGCGGGAGTTAATTATGCATTTGCCCGCCGGGAGCTGATCCGTGCGAAGGAAGAGACCATTAAAAATACCTATCCGGTAGAGACGGCTAAAATCCTGTCCCTGATCAGGGATTACCAGGGAATGATCCAGGAGTTGAGGGCAAATCCGGCTACTATAGAAGCCAGAAGAAGCATGGCGCTGCTATATGCTTTTTATCTCGACAATAAAGATACCGCTGCCATTATTCTGAACGAGGCTGTTCAGGTAGCCCGACACGATGTGAGGGCCAAAAGCAAGGTAAAGATCGACCTGGGTGATATTTATCTTTTAAAAGGAGAACCCTGGGAAGCAACGCTTTTGTATTCGCAGGTTGAAAAAGATATGAAGGAAGATCCGCTGGGCCATGAAGCAAAACTGAAAAATGCCAAGCTTTCTTACTATAAAGGAGAATTTGAGCTGGCGCAGGAACATCTGGATGTATTGAAACTGGCTACATCGCGCGAGATTTCCAACGATGCCATGGAGCTGAGCATCCTCATCCAGGACAATACCGGCCTGGACAGTACGACGGAAGCCATGGCGGAGTATGCCGCCATTGACCTGCTGTTGTTTCAGAATAAGACCGGTGAAGCGCTGGAAAAGACCAGTGCACTGCTGAAGAAGTTCCCGGATCATTCGCTCACCGATGAGTTACTATGGTTACAGGCCAGGATTTACCGGAAGATGGGCGATTACGCCAATGCGATCTTAGTACTGGAAAAGATCAATACCGGTTATGCGGACGATATTCTGGGCGACAATGCCTTGTTTACGCTTGGCAATATTTACGAGGAAAACCTGAAAGACTATAATAAGGCGATGGAGACTTACCAGAAATTTATGATCAGGTATCCGGCAAGTATTTTTACTGTAGAAGCCAGAAAACGTTTCCGTGTACTGAGAGGGGATAAGCTGTAAGGGTAAAAAGGAAGGAGTGCTGTTTCCTGGCTGGTCTCCCCGGCAATGATATACTTTCATATACCAAATACTTACAAGCTGTTTGTGAGGACACAAACAGCAGCTTCGAAATACCATTCAGCCAAAAATCAGCCGTCGTTTGTGTCTCACAAATGACCTGGGTGAATTTTTTGCCGGGACAAGTTAAAGCCAATTTTTTCATGGAAATATCCCGACTAAAAACTGCTTTTATGCTAAAACTCTTTTTTCCATACATCCTGTAAATTAAGAATCTGACTTTATTTGTTAAATGGTCAGTTATTTTAAATATATTTGTTCAAACATTTAATTTTAAGAACGAACGATCATTTCTTTGCCCGGAATGTCGTATCGGAAAAATTGTTAAAGTGGATTGGCGTGTAGGGGATTCAGCGGATAAAAAAAAGGGCAAAACTGAAAAATACTATGTCGGTTAAAACAAATGATCAGGAAGAAGATTTGTCAAAGGTGGCAAGCATTTTAAATGCTGCGCAAAAAAGATTCGGTCAGTATGGATTGTGTAAAACAACCATGTCAGAGATTGCGACTGATATCGGGTTATCGAAGGCCGCCCTGTACTATTATTATCCGGATAAGGAGAATTTGTTTGAAGCGGTGATTCAGAAAGAACAAAAAGAATTTGTAGAAGAGCTGGAAAGAGAAATTCAGACCTGTGGAAAAGCAAGCGTTCTTTTGCTCACGTATGTTAAAAAACGGCAGGATTATTTTAACCGGTTCATGAACCTGGGGAAACTTCGCTATGAAACGCTGAACAGTTCCAAGCCTTTTTTGTGCCGGTTGTCTGAAAGCCTTATCGATAAAGAAAAAGAACTCCTCTCCGCCATATTGGAGAGAGGGATTGCAAACAAGGAGTTTAAAAAGTTGAATGTAAAAGAATATGCGGCTTTTCTGATCCCGCTGTTGCAAGGGTTAAGGTGTTACGCTATCAAAGTACAGAAAGACCTTGTGATGAACGAGGAAGAGCATGCAACTCTGAACGGGCATCTGAGTAAAGCAATTCAGATGGTGATCAGGGATATCAGTATTTCATAGAAAAAATAATTGAACAGAGATAAATAAAGAGAAAGGAATATGAAGCGTCGTTATGGTTTTTTAGGGTTAGTCTTTATAAGCATTTCGTCCATTGCTCAGACACCCGCTCCCGAAGCCAGGGTTTCGCTGAAGGAAGCGATTGAATATGCTGTCACTAATAACGTGAATGTAAAGAATACCGATATTGACAGAAGACTGGCCCTGGCCAGAAAAGGTGAGGTAAGGGCTTCTGGACTGCCCCAGATCAACGGGAATGCGGATCTTATTCATAATATCACGATTCAGAAAACAGTGACGGAATATGGTAAGTCTGGTTTATTCCCCCCTGATGCCGATCATCCGGAAGGTACGCCTGCGGGATTTGCTTTTGGGTTGACCAACCAGTCTGTTCCGGCCATTACAGGGTCGCAGGTATTGTTTGACCAGTCTTTTTTCAGCGGGCTGCGTGCGGCCGGTGTGTACGAAGAGCTGATGCAGAAAAACATTGATCGCAGCAAGATCGAGACCGCTCATAATGTAACCAAAGCCTATTACGCTGTACTGGTAAATGAGAAGCAGCTGGCTTACCTGGAAGTTAACCTGGCCCGCCTGGATTCTTCCTATGAAGAAAGCAAGGCAAGACTGGAAAGCGGGCTGACCCGGCAGATCGAGGTGGACCGGACCGAAGTAAGTTATAATAACCTCAAAGAGGAAAAAGCACGTGTGGTCCGTGTGGTTCAGCTTAGCAAGGCCTTGTTGAAATTCCAGATGAATATGCATTCCGATACGGTAATTGTGCTGACCGATGAACTTCATGAAAACCTTCTGGCCGACATGAACCTGCTGCCACTTCAGCAGTCACAAGGTCCGAAATTCGATTATACCAAAAGGATTGAATATTCGATCATTCAGACCCAGGAGTTTTTGAACCGGATGGATGTAAGGATCGCCAGAGCCGGGCGCTATCCAAAACTGAGTGCCATTGCAGCATACGGATATTCTACCGGTGCTACCCACCTGGGAGATATTTTTGTACAGAGTAGCCGCTGGTTCAACTATTCCTATGTCGGGTTACGGCTCCAGGTGCCGATTTTCAACGGTCTGTCCGCCTACTATAAAGTGCAGCAGAAAAAACTGGAAGAAGAAAGGACCCGTAACAATAAACAGCAGCTCGAAAACACTATCGATATCCAGATCGAAGAGTCCATCATTAACATGAACAACAGTGTGGAATCGTTGAAAACACAAAAACGAAACCTGGACCTGGCGGAGAAAAATCTTAAAGTACTCAAGGCTGAATTTGAGGAAGGACTTTCCCTCAGCCTTGACGTGACGGTTGCGGAAGCCGCCTTGAAAGAAGCTCAGACCAACTACTACAATGCATTGTATAATGCATTACTTGCCAAAGCAGATTATCAAAGAGCCACAGGCGTTTTATATAAATAGAAAAAATAAAGGAGCGAAATATAATTTACTTATGAACACGAAAATAAAGATAGGAACAACCATCACCACAGTTGCTGCCATAGGAATGTTTTCCTGTAGTACTCCTTCTGAAGTGAAAACAGCAGCACCTGTACCGGTGACAATGGAAGAAGTAAAGCAGGAAACGGTCGTGTATCATGACCTCTATCCGGGAAATGTAGTGGCACTGAACGAGGTGCAGATCAGAAGCGAGGTCAATGGGTTTATCTCGGCGATCTTTTTTCAGGAAGGTCAGACCGTCCGGAAAGGTCAGAAATTGTACGAGATCGAACAGGAGAAATTTGCTGCTGCGTATGCTCAGGCAGATGCTAATCTACAGATTGCCCGGGTGAATTTTGAAAAAGCAAAAAACGATGCCGAACGTTACAACAGGCTGGGAGAGCAGGGAATGGCTACCAAGCAGAAGGTAGAGTATTCAGAAGTGGATTTCCAGAATGCGCGAAGTCAGGTAGCGGCGGCAGAGGCGCAACTCCAGAGAGCAGCCACAGATCTGAAGCATGCCACGATCACGGCCCCGTTTGAAGGAACGATCGGGATCTCGCAGGTGAAACTGGGAGCATTTATTTCTGCCGGGCAGACATTGCTGAACACCATTTCGTCAGACGACCCGATCGGAGTTGATTTCGTGATCAGTGAGCGGGAGATCGGAAGATTTAACCTGTTGAAAAAACAACCTTCAGCCGTACGGGATTCCCTTTTCTCGATCGTGCTTCCGGACAAAACGATCTACCCTTATCCGGGTAGTATAGAATTGTTTGACCGTGCCGTAGATCCTCAGACGGGGACACTGAAGATCCGTCTTCGCTTTCCCAATCTGCAGCATAGCATCCGTGCCGGGATGAGTTGTAATGTAAGAGTGTTGAATAAAAATGCTACCCGTCAGGCGGTGATCCCATACAAGGCGGTAACCGAGCAGATGGGAGAGTTTTTTGTATACGTAGTTTCACAGGATACTGCAAGACAGCAGAAAGTAGTGCTCGGAACCCCTGTGAACAACAGGGTAATCATCCGGGAGGGATTGACAGAAGGACAGAAAATTGTGGTAGATGGGATACAGAAGTTAAAGAATGGAATAGCTGTTCAGGATGCCAGCCTTCCTTCTTCTCCTGCCCCTGTTAAGTAATGAACGAAGAACCGATAGAAGAAAAACGAATATGATTGCAGATGTATTTATAAAAAAACCGGTAACGGCGATCGTGATTTCGGTCGTCATTGTACTGGTGGGGATTCTGGCGATTGCCAATCTGCCGGTGAGCCAGTATCCGGATATTACACCTCCTGTAGTGCAGGTGACGGGTAGTTTTCCCGGAGCGGATGCTCTTACAGTGGAACAGACCGTGGCAACGCCTATTGAATCGCAGGTAAACGGAAGCCCGGGTATGATGTACCTGCAGAGCAATAGTACCAGCGACGGAGTCATGAGTATGAACGTGACTTTCAACGTGGGAACGGACGTAGACATTGCGACCCTTGACGTGCAAAACCGGGTGAGCGTGGCCTTGCCCCAGATCCCGGACGAGGTAAGGCGTACAGGACTGACCGTCCGCAAACGAAATCCCAGTATCCTGATGCTGGTATCGCTGTATTCTCCGAAAGGAACACACGGTATTAAATTTCTTGACAACTATGTCAACATCTATATCAAAGATGCTTTGCTGAGAGTGAAAGGCGTGGGAGATATCTTCTCAAGAGCCGATAATTTCAGCATGAGAGTATGGGTAAAACCGGATAAGCTGGCCCAGTATGGTATCACCGCCAGCCAGGTGGTGAGTGCTTTGCAGGAGCAGAACATGCAGGTGGCCGCCGGTTCGGTGGGGAGTACACCTCAGTCTTCCGACCAGGCTTTTGAATATATGATCAAAGCCAATGGCCCGCTGGAGAAAGAAGAGGATTTCAGAAATGTAGTAGTATATACCAAACCGGAAGATGGTTCGCTGGTATACCTGAGTGATGTAGCAAGAGTAGAACTGGGGAAATGGAATTATGCCAGCAATAACTTTGTAGACAACCAGCCTTCGGCCTACCTCCTGATCTACCAGGCCCCGGGAAGCAATGCTCTTGAAACAGCCCAAGGAGTGTACGATGCCATGGAGCAGTTGAAAAAATCGTTTCCGGCGGACGTGGACTATGTGATCCCTTTTGAATCAGTATCCGTTGTAAAGGTTTCGATCACCGAAGTGTTGCAGACG
>CAYTGJ010000047.1:3407-29278 GCA_964437245.1 uncultured Chitinophagaceae bacterium | reverse complement strand
ATAGCATCCCGCATACGTCTGCGCTGACCAGCGGTAAACGTATTCTGACATATCTGAAATCCGTAGTCCATGTAGTTTTCATGCATATCCCGCTGATCGCCCAACCCACCCAGGGATACCGGACGGAATGGATTTTGAGAAGAAATATCCACGGTATCGGATTGGCAGGAATTGACAGCTCCCGCACAAGCTACTCCTGCGGTAGAAGCATCCGGTGGCGTATCGCATACGCGGTCGCCGTCCGTCAGACAGTTGTCATTTTTACACCCTCCTTCAAATGTGTGGTACAACCCCAGATAGTGACCCATCTCATGCACCAGCACTCTTGATCCTTCATGATTGTTCCCCAGGAATCCCGCTTCAATCACTATTCCATCCAGCGTTGAACCGTGTACATGCGGAAACATAGCATAACCGGCCAACGAATTACCGAGCGTAAGCGAAGAAAGAGAACGCACCACCCATATGTTGATATAGGAATAAGGATCCCACTGCACCAGGCCTTTAATAGCAGCATCATCGGTTTCCATCACGGCATCTGTCAGCGGAGAGACTTGGCGGGTAATGGCTGTCCCTATTGAGCCATCCGGTTTTCTGGCGGCAAGACAAAAACGGATCTGGGTAGCCACTCCGGCCGGACCTTCATCAAAAGGAGCTTCTTTGGCGAATGCATTGTTCAACAATTCGATGGTATATTCCAGCTCAGCCTCCGATAAATTTTCCGGACCATTTTGATGAACGAGGTGAAATACCACCGGCAATACATAACCTCCGGTATCTTCTTCCTCCGTAGTACTCAAGATTTTTTCATACATCCGCTGCTCAAAAATCAACCGGTCAGCAGCCTGTTTTTTATCTTTTAATAAAATATCTGACCCGCATTGCTGTTCAGACACATCGTGTGAATGAGACAATATTGTTTGTGCGTTTATAAGCCCCACCTGAACCATTATCCCCAATAATACTGTAATAAATCTCTTCATACTCAACCGTTTTACCCCCATACTCTCTTTTCATTGCATTCTGAATACACCTGTCTCCTACCCCTACTACAATCCTGATAGTAAAAAGTGACCCTTAATCTTTGTTTTTATTTCATTGACAATAAGAAAATTACATTTTCCATATACTATCTTCATGTTTTTCCTCTTCATTTATTTTTTAGATATCTGCTTCATCATTCCGCTCCTCGTTTCTCTGCCACTAAAACAGACTGTTTAGTAGAAAGGTACCAATATCATTTCATTAATTGATCCCAAGATCTTCTACAATTTTAGTATCGGGTTTTATTTTTCTGATACTAACACCCGATTTATCTGCTATGAGCTGAATGATATTCCGTTCAACTTCCTCCATCGCTAGCCCGGGTCTATAGCGGAGTACACAATTGGTAAAGTCTCTTATCGTGATTATTTCCTCCAGTTCTTTATCCTGAATTTTTATCGAAAAAAAATTTTCAACTTCTAAAACAAGTTCTATACTGTCAAGCCCCATACTATTTTCCTTTAAAAGGAGTACAAGATACACATATCTTTTGAAATTGATCTTGAAGCATGCAACATTTACAGTCAGTACCTGGTTAATGTTAAGCCTCCTCAAGATACAGATAAGAGAAAATAGTGAACTGCTGATAACTTCTTTGAACTATATCTTTTTTCTGAGGAGAACTGAATTATTCTCCCTCTAAAAATACTGTCTTCCGATAATCACCAGAATAGTGACCAGCGATATTTTACATATTGAGTTAAAAAATATTCTTGGGCTCATAATAGAAACAAGCTGTACAAAAATATGCGAAAAACCGACAACACGCTGAAAGTCCTGTTTTTTTAATATCAATTTTAAGGCGTCACACAAAGGAAATATTTATGAGCTACCCCAATCCCCTATCAACAAACACCTGAAAAAGAACACATTTCACTTCGCTCATGAAGCCATTAATGGAATATTTCCGTACCTTTGTATGAGAAAGAATTCACTAACACTTTTAAACTACATGTCGGAAAGTAACCTGAAATTCAAGCTACAAAATCCTGTTCCCCAACTGTCCGACTTTGTAGAAAGTTTCTGGATGTTGCAGAATCAATGCGACAGCGATAAAGAAGTGATTATTTTACCTGACGGAAGAATTGATCTGTTTTTCTCCCAATCGGTCTCCACCCCTTTTCACGTTACGCTTATGGGAATTGAAACACAACCTAAATATTCGATCACCATAAAACCGCATGAGATCAAATTTGCTATCAGTTTCAAACTGCTTGCGGCAGAATATATTTTTCAAGATACTGTTGCCTCCTTGTTGGACGAGGCCAAAATATTGCCTGCCGATTTCTGGGATTTTAACTCCGCTGATATAAACGACTTTGAACTTTTCTGCGAAAAAGCAACACAAAAAATCCTGTCACTTTTACCAAAAGAAATTGACAGGAGGAAGCAAAAACTTTTTGACTTGATTTATTCCTCCGGCGGTGCATTCACCGTAAAGGAACTTTCTGAAAAAGTATTTTGGAGCAGCAGGCAGATCAACCGGTATTTTAATCAACAGTTCGGACTCCCGTTAAAGACCTATTGTAATATTCTCCGCTTTCGTGCTTCTTTTCATCAGATCAAAGAAGGTAAATTATTTCCTCAACAGAATTTTTCCGACCAATCACATTTTATCAAAGAAGTGAAAAAGCTGTCAGGAGTTCCACCCAAGGAGTTATCCAAAAATCAAAACGACCGATTTATACAATTTTCAACACTCGATCCGGAATAACTTTGTACTGTAGTTAAAATCTAACAGTCATGATATTACAGCATAAAAAAGTAGCGATTGTGGGCGGAGGACCCGGAGGGTTAACCCTCGCAAGACTTCTGCAAATGGAAGGCATTGATGTAAAAGTTTATGAAAGAGATGCAGACCGAACAGCACGACAACAAGGAGCAACACTCGATCTCCACGAGGATTCCGGCTTAAGAGCCATCCGGGAAGCGGGGTTGGAAAAAGAGTTTTACGCCCGCTACCGGCCGGGTGCAGGTAAAATGCGGGTGCTTGATCATAATGGTATTATTCATTCGGACGATCATGAAACAGACAGCGGATTTGATGACCTCCGCCCGGAAATAGACAGAGCTCCATTACGGGAACTATTAATGAATTCTTTACAAAATGACACCATTGTCTGGGACAGCCAATTTGTTTCAATGGAAAAACAAAACAACGGGTGGTTATTATATTTCTCAAACGGCAGCGCTATTCATGCAGACATTGTAATTGCGGCAGACGGTGCCAATTCAAAGATCCGTCATTACATTACAGACATTCGGCCGGTTTATTCCGGTATTACCATTGTAGAAGGGAATGTTTACCACGCAGAAAAAAATGTGCCCAATTTATGGAAATTATTGAAAGGTGGGAAAATTTTTGCCTTTGGGAATGAACAGTCTATTATCTTAAGTGCAAAGGGAGACGGAAGTTTATCTTTTTACACAGGTTGTAAAGTTCCCGAAAACTGGGCAACTCAAAGTAGCATCGATTTCAACAACAAGGAACAGGTTTTTAATTGGTTCAAAACAGCTTATAACTTGTGGGACAATCGTTATCTGGAGCTTTTTACAAGTGATGAATGCTGGTTTGTTCCCCGCCCGCAATATCATTTTCCTCTGGATCAACATTGGGAATCATTCGCTGATCTGACAATGATCGGCGATGCTGCACACCGGATGCCACCTTATGCTGGTGAAGGAGCAAACATGGCCATGCTGGATGCTATCGAACTTGCCAATTGTTTAACAAGCCATGACTTTCCAACCATTCAGTCCGCTATTGCTCATTATGAAAAACACATGCTGAAAAGAGCTGCTAAAATCACAAAAGACACATTAGATTCTACCCAGAACCTTCATGCACCTGATGCTATTGAACGCTTACTGAATATGTTTAAGAATAATCATTAAGAATAAGCGAAGGAGAACAAGATATTATTTCGAGCCGATGAGTTTCGATTGCCAGCACAAACTCCGAATTATGAGAAATCGTATCGCCATTCAGGATAATGCTTTTTTTATTATAAAAGACTATTCAGGAATCGAAGGGATAACATCAGAACTTTTTTTTTTGTCAATAAAACAACCAAATCAGGGAATAGAGTCAACTAGATTAGTTAAATTGCTTCATTATTTACTCCATCTTTTTAGGACAAAAAATACCCGAACATTCAACCAATGAAATACCTCTTGTTATTATTTATTTTCCTCGTCTCTTTCTTAACGACCTTTGGTCAAGACACTTCCGATGTACATCGGTTAAAAAAATGGACTATATGAAGTATCGAAATCAAATTGACTGTCACAATACTTCAGGTGATAATTTATCTCAAAAAATCTGTTTAAATATCAACTTTCAAAAAGTGGATTCTATATTAAATAGCAGAATTGTAAGTTATGTTCATCACCAAACAGATTCTAACACTAAATCGAACATTATTCAACATCATAAAGAATGGGTATTATACCGAAGAAAAAAAGCAGAAGAACAATCGGAAGGGCTAAACGGACATATGGTAGGAATATATTACCTTTCTACCATGATTAAATTAACAGAATTAAGGACTGAAGAATTGGATTTTTATCTAAACAATTAAACAGAGTATACGCCTGTATTCTTTTCCGCACATAACAGAAAATACGACTGATGTTTCTGTTGATGGCGGTGGTACTGGGGAAAGATGTATGGACCTATATTCTCTCTCATCAAGGTATTTGGAATCCTACAGAAGCAATGGCCTGGGTGGTATGGGCGTCTTTTTCGATGTTAGCCATCCTGGGAATAGTAAATCCTCTCAGGATGCTGCCCGTAGTAATGTTGGAAATCATCTATAAGCTGCTATGGCTGGGGATAGTTGCGTATCCCTCCTGGAAATCAAATCAACCGATGGACGCCACTACCGAACAAATGACAAATGGGTTCTTGTGGGTTGTTCTTCCAATAGTGGCAATGCCATGGAGGTATTTTTTCAGAACCTATGTAGTGTTTAAAAAGTCTTGATAGCGTGGGGGGATATAGCGAACGAAAAGACCTGAACGATCAACCAACCCAACGTTTGTAAGCGCTGTTTTCTCCCTTCACGGAAAACCATTATCTTTGCCTCAAAGGGAATCTTTTTATACAGGTTCATATACCTGGTGAGATTTTTTATTCATTGTAGTATACATGTTCATACGTCTGATCTTTTTTTTGGGGCTGGTGATGCTTGGCAACCTGGTGGCATTTTCTGCGCAAGCAGATCACAGGCTACCAAAGCCTGTACGGATTTCCGTAGAAAATACTGATCGGTTCATTCAAAACGAATACATGGCTTTTTGGGAAGACAGTAGCGCTACCCAATCTTTTTCATCACTCTATCTAGAAAAAGATCAGCTATTCCAGACAAGCAGTAAAACCTTACTGACCAACTATCATCAATCCTCTGCTTACTGGCTTTGGTTTATACTGGAGAATACTTCTGACAATCAGCACTTGCGTATCGAACTATTCGATTTCGACATTGACGAACTCGCTCTTTTCATCCCTTCTTCAGACGGAATCATACGGGAAGAGAAGACCGGATTTTCCTCTTCTTTTTATGACCGGAAAGTTCAGCATAAAAATCCGGGCTTCGATCTTACTCTTGCCAAAGGAGAACGTACCGAAATTTTTCTTCGGGTAAAATCCAACCGTGCCAACATCCTGGTTCCTGTAGTACGTCCTTACGAATCCTTTGTTGGTTATGCGCTGCAAGAATACTTCCTGCTGGGAATTTTCAACGGGCTGATGCTCCTTATTCTTTTTTATAACCTGATCTATTTTCTCATCTTACGGAAAATTCATTTTCTCTATTACGTTCTGTATGGATTCAGTATTCTGCTTTTTCTCAATACCCGGAACGGAATCGGCTTTCAGTTTCTCTGGCCGGGACAACCATCTTTCAACAGCGTTATCAGTACCCTCAGTCTTTCCGGTAGCATCATTTTTATCCTGTTGTTCTGTATCGCCTATCTTGATCTTAGGAAACGCTCAACAGGAGTCTTCCGTCTGGCAGTAATTGCGATCGGAGGAAAACTAGTGCTTACCATCCTGCATTTAGTCCTCGGATACGACCTGCTTTTCAATCTGCTTGACTGCATCCTGTTCCAGTTATGTTTCGCTCTTGGTTTTATCGTCTTCCGTTCCAATTACTTCCGGATCCGTTGGTATATCCTTTCTTTCGTCGTACTCAATCTTTCGCTGTTGATCTTTCTGGGCGAACATTATGACTGCATTCCTTCGGGGATTTTCACGGTATATTCACTGAACATTGGCGTACTGGTGCAATTCATATTTCTCTCCATCGGGATTGCCGAATCCATCCGGGATATTGACCGGGACAAACACCAGGCGCTTGCCGAACTTTTGTATGCCCGGGAACGAAACGAAGCGTTGCGTCTTACAGAACTGAAACGGCAAATGAATCCTCACTTCCTGTTCAATGCCCTCAATTCCATTCAGAGTCGTATTCTTTCCGGGAAAAAAGAAGAAGCCTCCCGGTTCCTGGTTTTATTTTCCAAACTCATCCGGAAGAACCTGGAGATTTCCGAACATGAATTTATCTTTCTGAAAGACGAATTGAACAATATACGGCTCTACCTGGAACTGGAAAACATGCGACTGGGAGATTCTTTTACCTATACCATTCAGTACGATCCTTTGATGACCGCTGATCATATTCGTATCCCTACGTTTGTCCTGCAACCTCTTGTAGAAAACGCCATATGGCACGGACTGATGCCGCTTACTACCGATAAAAAAATATGGATCAGGGTTGTCGTAGAGGAAAATAAACTCTGCATCCGGATCGAAGACAACGGCATTGGCCGCCGACGCTCCTATCTGCTGAAACAGGATCGTTCTCATATTTCCAAAGGCCTTTCTCTGATTCATGAACGCCTGGAACTGATCAGTAACAAATCCGGGAAAGAAAATAAACTCCTCTTAACAGACCTGGAAGACCAGGATAAGAGTGGAACCGAAGCTATTTTAATATTTGAAAGATGAATAAATCCATAAATGCTGTAATCATAGAAGACGAAGAAGACGGAAGGGTAGTACTCCGCTCCATGCTTCAATTGTACTGTCCGCAGGTACGCATCCTGCAGGAATGTGCCTCCGCAGCCGAAGGTATAGAAGCCATTCGCAACCAGCAACCCGACCTTGTCTTCCTGGACATCCAGATGCCGATGGGCAATGGATTCTCCCTGCTCGACAAAGTTAAAGACCAGTTGTTTCAACTGATCTTCGTCACGGCCCATCATGACTATGCTGTACAGGCTATTCGCCATGCGGCATTGGATTATCTGTTAAAACCAATTGATCCGGAAGAACTGAAGGAAGCCGTGGGGCGCTGTAATGTTCAGCCCTACACCCATACCCAGGAGCGCATTGCACACTTTGTAGAAAATTATCAATGTGAAGAGATCACCAACATCATCCTTCCGGTGCGCGATGGTTATGTGTTTGTAAAAGTAGACGATATCATCCGTTGTGAAGCCGATAGCAACTACACCCGTCTGCACCTGGCAGGTGGTGAAAAACAGCTCATCTCCAAAACACTGAAAGAGATCGAAGCACAACTCCCTCTCCGTAAATTTTTCAGAATACACAAATCACATATTATTAATATAACCTATCTGAAAAAATACACGAAAGGAGACGGTGGTTCTGTAACCCTCACCGATAATACAGAGTTGGATGTTTCCCGGAGAAACCGGGAAGATTTTCTGAAACTTTTTAATCTGTAATAGCTACAAGAAGAGTATTATCTTAGAAATACAGATTTACATTGGAATAATACTAACCAGCGAATACACAGTTTCTTACCTGCAACCGAAAGAATAACTCACCTCCGCCGTTCATCCTTTCGGTTGCCCCGTTCACTCATTATCGGAAAGGGGTACTCAATACTGTTCTACTTTTATACTTTCGCCGGTGCCCGGGATCCGGCTTATTTTGTTTCACTTAATTTTATACTACATGAAAAACAAGTTATTATTTTTTGCACTCTCGTGGTTTTTGTCTGCCACCATCGCTTTTTCGCAGACCACTACGATCAAAGGGCTTACCGTAATGGTGGAATTTTCCGATTTCCCTTTTCCGGAGCCTATCGATTCTGTTTCTTTGATGATGAACCAGCCAGGGTTTTCCGGCTGGGGAAACGAAGGATCTGTACGTGACTTTTTCTACACACAGTCCGATGAAAAAGTATTGATCACCAGTACCGTGATCAAAGTAACACTGCCCAATCCAAGGTCTTATTATTACGTAAACCACTACGGAAACGATGTGGTAGATGTTGTAGGACTTATCAATCAGCAGTACCCGGACGGATTTGTGGATCTTACCCTGAAGCCGGACAATTCGCTGAAGCACTTCAACCTGCTTACAAAAGCCGGAGGAGGAGCCTGGGCATTCGGGTCACAAGCACCCAATCTTACTATTAAAAACAATGGATTGCCGGTATTGGTAACAACCGGCAATATTACCAACTACGATTACACAGACAAACCAGAACACAACACTGTTTGTCATGAAATGGGACATAACGTAATGGAATGGCCCGACCACTACCAGACCGCCTGGAGCAACCTGGGGAACTATTGTGTGATGGCAAGTGCCGGAAACCGTAAAGGTCCTCAGATGATCAATCCCGCCCTTCGTTTACAAAAAGGATGGATCGACCAGGTAGTTGAGATCGGGAACCTTGCTTATGACCAGACCTATGTCGCTGAAGCAAACAGTTACAACACAATTTATAAATATACCAACCCTTCCAATCCGAAAGAGTACCTGCTGATCCATCCGCAGATCTATGGTAAATATTATCAGCAATACCTGAATCCTGTGGCTGTGACAGACCAGGGACTTGCCATCTATTATGTAGATGAACTGGAAAGTATGGATATTGCCGGCGCAGACGACGATTATTTTGTAAAGCTTTTACAAGCCGATAACATAGATGAGATGCACGACGAAGATCTTCGCTTTGGTCCTAACCGGGAAGATATCCGCGGAGATTTCAACGATCTGTACGATCATGTTCATAATACCTTCCCTGCCGGTACTCCATTTCGCTGGAAAGACGGAGGAGAATTCGGTATCCTGATCGGAGATATCTCCGCTCCGGGGCCTCTGATCTCGTTCACCGTATACGCCCGCTCCAATACGCATATTGTTACCAGTGATCTGAACGGCAATATCTCTCCGAAAGGAGTGATTGATGCCGTAAGCCAGTTGTATACACTGAGTCCTAAACCAGGATACGAAGTGGATCAGGTAAAAGTAAACGGGAACACTGTAACAGTTACCGGAAATACTTTTACAGTAAACGGAATAGGCTCCAAACAGATCCATGCTACGTTCAAGCGTAAAAGTTCGCAGACACCTCTCCCTTCTCCCTGGTTGCAAACGGACATCGGGAATCCTTCTGTAGCAGGATTTTCAGCTCACGAAGCCGGAACCTTCCGCATAGAAAACCACGGACATGATATCTGGAACAACAGCGATCAATTCCATTATGTGTACCGGGCTATCTCCGGAGATGTAACGATGATCGCCAAGGTCTCTTATCTGAACCGGATCAACCAATGGAGCAAAGCCGGAATCATGATCCGCCAAAGTCTGCAACCGAATGCCGCCTATTCCATGCTGATGTATACTCCCCGCAATCATGTGCGTGTACAACAACGTACCAGCAACGGCGGTTATTCCACCGATAACCCGGATGGTATAAGTAGTCTCCATTTTTATACCTTGTACCGCTGGCTAAAAGTAACCCGTATCGGCAATACGATCTACAGTTATGCTTCCCGTGATCAGGTAAACTGGGTATTGATGGCTGAAGAACAGATTGCGATGGGAGCAAATGTGTACATAGGATTAGCAGTAACGGGTATCAATGGAACGATTCCAACACTCGCAGAATTTGAGGGGATAAGCCTGACGTATCACAATACACCTCCTTCTGTTAGCATCGTAACACCTTCTCACAACGAGAACTTCCTGGCCCCTGCTACCTTCAACATTACCGCCAATGCAAGCGATGCAGACGGATCTGTAGCACGTGTGGAATTTTATATAGACAGTATACTTGTAAATACTGATTATACTGCTCCGTACAGCTACTCCATTTCGAATGTAGCCGCAGGAAGCTATACTATTTTTGCCAAAGCATATGACAACGAAGGAGCCTCTAACGTAAGCGATGTCATTACGGTAAACGTAAACCTGGCTACCGCTGATCTTACAGGACCGTCCTGTGGGAACAACAATGCCAGCCTGACCTACGAAGTGGCTGTTTCCAAACGTGTAAATGCGACCGGTTACAGCTGGTGGTACAGCGGTTCTACCCAAAGTTTCACAGCGGTATCCGGTAGTCCGTACAAAGCTGTTATGACTACCGGTACTAATTTTACCGCCGGACAAGTATGCGTAGGAATCAACTATAGTTCATGGCCATGGTACAGCAGCTATTGTGTAAATGTAGGTGTATGTTCGGGAGCAAAAACAGGAGCGCTTTTAACAGAATTTCACGAAGAACCGGTAAGCTCTTATCCTAATCCATTTGCAGAGCAAACGGTCATCTCGTTACCTTCTACTTCACCGGATGCTTATATTCAAGTCTACAACATGAAGGGGCTTGAAGTATTCTCCGGAAATGTACACGGTCAGTTGACCATCGGAGAAGACATGGAAGCAGGAATGTACCTGGTAAAGATCTCTTCAAACGGAACTTCCAATACATTAAGAATTGTAAAACAATAATTAAAGATCCATACCATGTATCTGAACGGCGGAGTTTATTTAACTCCGCCGTTTTATTTTTTAATGATTCTTCAAAGGGGGCTCTCCGCCATGTCTCAACATCGATAGACACTATTAACTATTTCTATACAACTAATAAAGATTTCAAAAATTTCAAAACCGGATAAATTTCATTCTCTTGATAAATTCCCCAGGGGAACTCTCCCTCACTATGAAAAAGATACTACATAGTATCTTTAATTTTAGTTAATTTGTTCTTTGTTACCCCCGAGGGATATAAAATATTTGTCAAGAGACCTCATAAACCGGGGCCACCATAACATCAAAACAACGAATGAACAAAAATCAAATAACTCATATCAGTAAATTTTTAAGTTTGGTTTTACGGCATCAACCTGAAACAATCAATATCCAACTCGATCCAAATGGCTGGACAGACATTGATGAATTAATTGAAAAATCCAACAACCATGGAATAAAGTTTGACAGAGAACTGTTGAATCACATCGTTGAAACAAATCCCAAAAAACGATTTGCATTCAATGATACACATACCAGGATCAGAGCAAGCCAAGGACACTCTGTTGACATCGACTTAGGCTACCAAGCACAAAAACCTCCTGAAATTTTATATCATGGAACGGGCGAAAATTCCGTTCAATCAATCGAAAAAACGGGAATTGAAAAACGTAGCAGACAACATGTTCATTTGAGTAGCGATGTCGAAACAGCAATAAAAGTTGGCCAAAGGCATGGGAAACCATTTATATTTAAAGTTCTTGCCACACAAATGCATCACGAAAATTTTGAGTTCTTTATTTCTGAGAATGGTGTATGGCTTACAGACAGTGTCCCAACAAAATATTTAAGACGAAATGACGAATAGTCTAATAATGGACAACAAGAGATATAACTTAAACTGCAATACTCCTATTCTCCTCTAATTATGAACCGACCAATTATACATCTTATTCTCAGTCTTATCCTATTAGGATGCTCGTTGACAAAAAACAAGACGAACGACCATACCATTAAATCATCAGGCTATTTGGAAACGGGTTACTACTTTCTATCAAGAAATTCAGACCAATATCAAAGACAGCTTTCCGGCACTTTAAAAAACTATTACTTAAATCCGATTCCAATAATAACGGTTGATAATTTCACAAATGTTTCTGCCATCAAAAATGAATGGGGGTATTATTACATTCGAATCGATCTGAACGATTCCGGCGGACAAAAATGGAGCGAGGGAACCGGTAAGGCCATCGGCGACAGCTTAGCCATCGTTATTAATAATGAGCTGATCCAGGTAGTGAGAGTAAATGCACAAATAACGGCGCCAATCACGGCCATTAACCGGGAGAATTTGACAAAATCGGAAGCGGATAAATATCTCTCTGATATAAAGGCTAAAATGAAAAGTAATGATTGATAGTACTTTCTCCATTATGTTCTATGGCATACCTAAAATATTGATAATGTAGAAGGTTACTTTTTTCTGGCTCAATTGTAGTACTTCATATATCATGAAACTCAACACATTAAGCTATGAAAAAAATACTGTTTTCTCTTATCCTTGCAACATTGATCATCTACCAGAGCCGGGCCCAGGGAGGCGGCGTGGACTATGGATTTCTTCCTCCTTCTACTACTGACGGTGGAGTAAACGCTATAGTCGTACAGCCTGATGGTAAGATCCTTTTGGCAGGAAATTTTCAACAATACGGAAACACCACCGTCAATCGTATCGTCCGGATCTTTCCTGACGATGCTACCCGAGACGGATCTTTCATTACAGGATCAGGGGCAGGAAATACGATTCAGTCAATCGCTCTGCAATCCGATGGTAAAATCCTGATCGGTGGTTTGTTTGCTACCTACGATGGAGTACTACGAAATAAAATTGCCCGGCTGAATGCTAATGGGAGCCTGGATACAAACTTTGACCCTGGTAACGGAACAGCCTTACTGGTTCAGACAATCGCCGTACAGGCGGATGGAAAAATTCTGATCGGTGGTTTGTTTACGAATATGGGTGGTACCGATGTTAACAACATCGCCCGGCTGAATGCAGATGGCAGTATAGATCCTTCGTTTAACATGGGCACAGGAGCCAACGATTATGTAGCAGACATTAAACTACAATCTGACGGAAAAATTCTGATCGGAGGGTATTTTACAGAATACAATGGCACTCCGATCACCAACATTGCGCGTCTGAATACAGACGGTACTCTTGATCTTTCCTTTGATCCTGGCACCGGAGCAAACGAACTGGTAAATAGTATCACTGTATTAAATAATAACAAAATTTTAATTGCCGGAGAATTTACAGAATACAATGGTACGGCTATTTCAAGAATAGCAAAGCTTGAAACCGATGGATCTCTCGATATTGATTTTAATCCAGGCAGCGGAGCCGATGCTTACATCACCAGCATGGCCGTTCAGGAAGATGATAAAATTGTATTGGCAGGACAGTTTACAAACTTTAATGGTATCCCCAAAAACCGGCTTACCAGAATCTATCCTGATGGAACCCAGGATCTGAACTTTAATATAGGTAGTGGTGCTAATAATGCAATTTTCACTTGCGCCCTGCAAGCCGATAGTATGATCCTGATTGGTGGACTGTTCACCAGTTATAATGGGCAGAACCGCAAACACCTTGCCCGTATACACGATGGCTGCGGACTTACAATCAAATTGCAAAATGCGAGTATTTGTGCGGGAGACAGCTATGTATTCAATAATCATACTTATACAGAAGCGGGTAGTTATTTTGATACCTTGCAAACAGCACTGGGCTGCGATAGTATAATCATGACTGTTCTGACGGTAAAAGCCCCCGAGACTGTTAATAACCCTCAGATCATTTGTGCATCCGGTTCGTATACCGTAGGCTCGAATATCTATACCGCAACCGGAACATACCGCGATACGCTGCAGAACGTCACAGGTTGCGATAGCATCGTGGTAACGAAGCTCACCAGATTACCTGCAACCCTATACAGCAGCGAAACGATCTGCCAGGGGAATAGTCATCCTTTTATGGACACCACTTATAGCACCGCAGGTGTCTACACACATATCACCGAAATATCAGGCTGTACTGTTTCTGTATCGTTAACGCTTTCTGTTACTCCCGCAACATCTTCAACCATTTCTAAAACAATCTGTCATGGTGAATCTTATACATACAACGGCCATGTCTATACCGCTCCAGGAGAGTACCGCGATACTCTTCACAAAGAGTTTGGCTGCGACAGTATTGTAATCACGACCCTTACCGTCATTCATCCGGATGTTTCGGTGACACAGACAGGAGCTACTTTATCAGCCAATCTCGATAATGCCAGCTATCAATGGCTGGATGTTGACGATGACTATTCCATCCTGCCAAATGCTACCAATCAATCCTATACCCCTTTGGAAAGCGGAAATTATGCAGTAACGATCACGATCGACAATTGTGTGGATACTTCCGATGTATACGAAGTGATCTTAACTGGCGTAAAAGCTTCCGTTTTTCAATCAAGTATTCAATTCGCTCCGAATCCTGTGGAAGATTATCTTGAGCTCAGTACTAATGCTGCGGTAACGATTAAAACGATAAAAGTATTGACTCCTTCAGGACAAATAGTACAGACGGACCATCGTACAAGAATTGATGTTTCATTATTATCTCCGGGGCTCTATATACTAGAAGTTGAAACCGACCAAGGGATCTGGAGAGATCGGTTTATGAAATAGTACATTAAAAAAGGGGGGTATAACACCTGGTTACTCTTGCTCACTACTCTTGCTGACAGTGTCAGTAGGAGTTGTGAGCAAGATAATCGTATAAATAGATGTTCGTATTCAGAAATTATAGTAAACAACCTTATTAGTCAAAATCTTCATTGCATTGAGAGAACATATGATATAAAAAGGATTCTCTTCTGCAAGAGAGTGGTTCTCCACCGTACATCATTTTTTGTAGTTGAAATTTTTTGTCTGGAATTTTTATAAATTCTCCGATACAATTTCATTAAGCCCTGTTACTCTTTTTGTAAAGGTAAATTTACAACGTGTAAAATTGTCTACCGGCCATCCGTTCCATAACAGTAAGTTTCCCTGAGCATCTTTATAATTATAGGTAGCGGTAGTTTGGTTGTCAAACTCCCATATCATGATTTCAACTCCACTATTTCCACTTCCTCTTGGATATTCCCTCTCAAAAGATACTCCAACATTAATAAATTTGTGATATACCACCTGTTGTAAGAAACCATTGCCCACTCCTAAAATAGTAAGGATATCCGTTAACCCTCCTGCCAGGGCTGTTGCCTGCAGTTTAGCTTCTATCGTAGCTCTTTTAGTAACTCCTGTTTCGACAAAATACTCTCCGGTATTAAACCGGAAGTTAGCATAATCAAAAGCCTGTTTGATTTTTGCGTTAGCAGTAACCCAATTACTACCACCGTATACCACATAAGTAAACATAGGACCTTGCGTTCCTAATACACCATTGTCATCGGTGAGTTGAACAGCAGTTACCGGAAAAGCTACTTTGCTTTTAATGTCATTACCTTCTTCATCTTCAGCAGCTGTTAGTTCCCATGTACCTTGCATCCTTGTTTTGGTAGGAGTCTCCAAATCCAATTTATCACAACTGAATAAAACAATCATTAGGGCTAGTAGTTGTACTTTATTCGCTAATCTCATAGATTTTCTATTTACGCTTGTTAGGGGGATCAACAAGTTAAGAGTTATTGGTAAACAATTCAAAGAATGCGCGTATTATTTTACCCCCTTTTTTATACAAAGGATTTTTATTTTGATAGTTGTTGTCAAAATAAAAAAGTAGAAAAACGATTAAACCCTTAACTGACCTTCTCCCAAAAAGAGGACACTACTAAATTATAGAAACCGGCATAACCTCGTCACTTAACAATAAGGATAAATGCCATGAAGAATACGAAATTTACAGAATCATAAATTGCATTTGCGTTAAAAGAGTCCCCTTCCAGGGGCTCTTTTGTCTATTCATAAATAATTAATTATCTTACAGCTAACAACACTTTAAGCTATGAAATACATAACAACTCTGATAGCCTGTATATCTTTTGCATGCCTTACCAAAGCTCAAACTTCAATGGTTAAAAATATTGGAAATCCTTCTACTATTGACAGACTTACTGTTTCTAATGGATTAGTATTTTTTCTTGCCAACGACGGAACGAATGGAAAAGAGCTTTGGAGAAGCGATGGGACTTCTTCTGGTACTTTTATGTTGCTAGATATCAATCCAGGGAGTCCGGGTTCAAATCCCAACCACCTCTTCGACCTTGGAGGGATTCTTCTATTCAATGCAAACGATGGAACACATGGCAACGAGCTATGGGTAAGCGATGGGACTACCACTGGGACCTATATGGTCAAAGACCTATATCCTGGGTCATTCGGGTCAGATCCAATATATTTTACTGAATTAAACGGAATCGCTTATTTTAGTGCCTATGGAGATGGGGATTACGGAGAAGAACTTTGGCGGAGTGATGGTACTGCTGATGGTACCTATATGCTTGTGGACTTTTATTCAGGTACTTTAGGCTCGGAACCTTCCTATCTGACAAATATTAACGGCACTATTTATTTTAGCGGCATGGATGGTAATACTTCTGGCAGACAATTGTGCAAAACCGATGGTACTGCTGCAGGAACGGTTTTCGTGAAAGAAATCTATCCCAATTATAACGCTTATCCAAACAGTTATATAAATGTATATGGACTCACTTATTTTACGGCAGTAAGTGGAACGAATGGCCGGGAATTATGGGTAACCGATGGTTCTGGTCCTGGTACATACCTTGTAAAAGATATTTACCCTGGCACTGGTTCTTCAGCACCTTCTCAGTTGGTAGTGCTTAATAATACGCTCTATTTTACTGCCGACGACGGGACTAATGGTAAAGAACTCTGGACTACAGATGGAACAGATGCAGGAACCGTTATGATAAAAGATCTTTGGCCAGGTTCAGGTTCTTCTGCACCAAACTACCTAACCGCTTATGGGAATTCCTTATATTTTAGTGCTACAGATGGTGTTATCAATTCGTCTTGCTTTATAAGTGATGGAACGTCTACAGGGACAAGTCTGCTCCTACCTAATTTTGCTCAATCGCATACTTATGATTTTGGAATATACGGCGCTGCCAATATGAATGGGATTTTATATATGGCAGGATATAACTACGAAAATGGAGTAGAGCTATGGAAAAGTGACGGCACAGAAACCGGCACTATTCCTATATACGATATATACAGTGGATTTGGGAATTCCTTTCCTAATCAATTTAAGTATGTCAATGGCCTGGTATACTTTATTGCCAACAACGGTATAGATGGAAATCAACTATGGGTCACAGATGGTGTTCCTGTATTTACTTTTCCTACTACCGGTGTAATCTCTTCTTCTGCATCTGACAACATAAAAGTTTATCCGGTACCAAATACTGGACATTTTTCTGTTTCGGTTGAAAAAGAGAATATCAAAAAGATTATTCTGACTGATATTTTAGGACGGGAAGAAAATTATTCTTCTTCCAATATTGAAACAAAGATGGAAGGAATTGTTACAATGCGGATTTATACCGATTCGGAGAATATGTATATACATAAAATTTTGATTCTAGATTAGGTAAAATGGTAATTCTCATTATGCCATTTCTGCTTATCCTTTCTTTGCCGTAGCTTTCAGCTATTATATTTTAATGTGATTGTTTAACTATGTCAGAATGTTGTATATCAAATTTGGGCCCAGGGAAATCATCTTAAAGAATGATTTAGTACTGAATTAAAAGGACAGCAATTTAATTGTATCCGTAAGAATTCTGTGCGTTGCGAGATAATTGAAGCATCCTGGAGATATATTTACAGTAGTACAGGGGCGTATTGTGATATGAAATGTTAGTTGCAAGATTGATTATCTTTAGAGGTGATTGTAAATTGAAGAGGAAGTGTTCCGGCGAAACGCCTAACAATATAGTTAAGCAGGTAGGCACAGCCTCATAGCCTACGGTAAACGAGGGAACCAATAGTCAATAACGTAGACAGAATTGGTTTTGTCGCATTTTTTAACAATATTTGATAGTAAGTCTAACTTTATTAGGTTAATGCATTAACTACTTTTTTTTCACTCAACACGATGGGAAATAAAAACCAACAACAAAAAAAATTTAAATTTCATAAATATCAAACTATTGGTGCACCGGATGCAGAATCTGACAATGATTTAGAAAAAGTATTTATTGAAAATGGGGAAATAGATGTCTTAAAGGATTTAGCCAATCCTAAGTGTATCATAATAGGACGTACAGGAGCCGGAAAGTCTGCACTTATCAAACATTTTGAAGATAATATAAGTAAAACTGTTCGTATTGCTCCAGAATCAATGTCAATAAAATACTTAAGCAATTCTAATATTCTTGATTACTTCAGAAACTTAGGCGTTAATTTAAATTTTTTTTACAAGGTATTATGGAAACATGTCTTTATTGTAGAATTGCTAAAGTTGTACTTTGAAGAAGATATGAGAAAAAAAGAAAGCTTTTTTGAAAATCTACATGAAAAAATTAAAAATCAATTTGGGAAACCAAACCCATCTAAACAAAAAGCAATAAAATACTTAGAAACGTGGTCACAAGAATTTTGGCTTCAAACTGAACATAGAGTTAAAAGCTTAGAAAATGAATTAACTACAAAATTCTTATCTGAGACCGGTTTAAGTATGGATGTTTTAAATTCTAAATCCTCTTTGGAAGATTCAACTATTCAGAAAAAAAATACCGAAATTAAATATAAAGCAGAAAAAGTAATAAATGAAATTCAAGCTGACGAATTATTTGAGATAATTAATATCATGAAGAATGACTTATTTAATAATCCTCAAAAAAAGTTTTACATTATAATTGATGACTTAGATAAAGAGTGGGTATCTCCTCAGATAGTTTATGATTTAATCGCAGCAATGATTGAAGTAATTAAAGAGTTTCAAGTATTCAAAAGCTGTAAAATAGTTATAGCACTTAGAGATAATCTTCACCAATTAGCCTTATCTGGGAAAGAGCATAGGGGAGGTCAACGAGAGAAATTTAGTTCTTTATATCTTAATATTGAATGGACCAAAGATAGCCTAAAGGAATTATTAGATAAAAGGTTAAAATTAGTATCTAATAATAGTATAGATTTTAAAACAGTATTTGAAAAAGAAAATAAAAATAAAGAAACAGGATTTGAGTATGTTCTGGCCAGAACATTTTTAAGGCCAAGGGACCTCATTTCATTTATTAACAAAATTATAACTAATGCTAATAGCAAAAGTTATTTCTCAACTAATTTAATAAAACTTGCAGAACCAGAATATTCGATAGAACGATTTCAAGCAATTGAAGATGAATGGGCTGAAAACTACGGCGATATAAGAAAAATTTGTAGTTGCCTTATTGGAATACATAATGGATTTAAAATAATTAATATAAAGGAAGATTCTTTCTATCAAATATACTGTGATGAAGAATATATAAAATTCTTTAGGGGTGAATTATATGATGTATGTCATAAGTGGAGTAACAAAAAAATTAAATTCAAAGATTTTCTAAAAGAAATTTTTTTTATCCTATACAGAATAGGTATTATTGGAATAAAAAAAGGACCAGAATTCCCTATACAATTTTTTTATGATAAAGCTTCCCCCATTTTAATTGATGACTTTGACTCAGATGTGCGTATTTACATACATAAAACCTTTTATTCTGCATTAAAAATAAATGTTAAAGAACAAGAAACAGATTATCTCGATTAATTTTCATAGGATTAGGTCAATTGCATACAACATCCTCCGCAGTCCTCAGTTCAAAAACATGCAGGCGTTTTTGCACGTGACGAATATTTGTGACTATCAGAAAAATGGTACTTATTAAAAACTGTATAACTGTGACTAGGATTTGTTGGTTTTTTTAAGAATATTTGAATTAACCAAACCAGATTTATTAGTTCTCATTTCTACTATTAAATCCAAGCATATTAATTTAAGTCAAGGCAATTAGACAAAATTTGTGAGAAATTCTTACGATTGCAATCATATAATATGCAACCGTATAACCTATAAACAAAATTAGATATGGAACCAATTACATTAATTACAGCTGCATTAACATTAGCAAGCCCTTATTTGGTTAAGGCAGGAGAACAAATAGCTGAAAGTATAGGAGAAGATATTTGGAAACTCATTAAAAAACCATTTTCTAAAAATGATGAATCAATCTTAAACACGAATCTACAAGATGAAACTGAGAAAGAGCAATTTAAAAAAGCGCTTTTAGAAAAAATTAATTTAGATAGCGATTATAAAAAAGAACTTGAAGAAGCTGTAATAAAAGCTCAAAATGATTTGAATGCATATCAACAAAACATAAATAACAACGGTAGTATTGAAAAACAAATAAATATTCAGAACAACAACGGTAATATTCAAATGTAATGAGTCAAAATGTAGATAATAAGGACAATCAAATTCAAAATCAATTAAATATTGGAGAGAATCAAGGAGCAATATACCTGACAAAACAAACTAGATTTTCTAAGAGATTTGAAAAATTAAATCAAGAAGTAGCTAAAGATGAAAAATATGAGGGTATAATGGATTCTCTCAAACATTACTTGACCAAACGCGATGGTATTGATATGCCAACTAAATTACAAGATGGTGGTTTCACAGAAACCGAAATAATTGAAGCGACTAGGAGAAAAGAAAAATATGCAAAACAATTAGAAATAAATCGCTTTTTTGAATCTGCTCAGTGGATAGACAGCCAATTATTTGCGAAAATTAAAATTAATTTTGAAACCTATGTCGATCCTTTAATTAATAAAGGTGCTACAAAGGAAGAAATACTAGTTGTAGTAGTTACAAAAGTCATACAACCAGTTCTCGATCTAATAAATGTTGAAGGAGAGAAAGATGAAGTATTAAATTATAATGCTGAAGATGTTTACGGAATGATTTATTATTTAACTGGAAAATGTCATATAAATTGGAAAATTTATGATAGTATATAATCAGGCATTTGATTTATATCACACTATATTTAGGTTTTTGCACTTCATTAATAAGTTTGATACGGATTCTCCTATTGAAGTTGAAAGGCTTAGGATATGGGATTTTTACTTACTCTTTCCAAGTAAGATACATGAGATTCGTTTAAAACAAACTGAATCTGATATTAGAGAAATAAGAAAAGGTTTTATAAGAGACACAAAGAATCCGTACGAAAAAGTAACAGAAGATCGGAAAGTATTTGAAAAAATAAAACCATATCAATTAGCTGCTTTAAATTGTATCGTTTCATATGGCATTATTGACAAGTCTTTACTCAATCAGCAAAGGGTTTCTGTTCTTAACAAAGAAATACTAAATAATTTTATAAATAACTTTGAAGAGTTATCAGCAAAAGAGCGAAACGTGATTGCTTTAATGACATCTCATTTCAATCAAATTTCATTATTTGGTCCGGACGGTTTAAAAAATAGAACTAATTTAATTGAAAGTAAATACGATGCGAAATAATTTATTCTTAAATCGGCTTTATGTATTAACTGACCAAGGGAATGTTGCTTATGATGAACAATTTCATAAAGGAGTTAACATTATAAGAGGAGACAATAGCAGTGGTAAATCTACTATCACACATTTTATATTTTTTGTTCTAGGAGGTGCTTTTAACGATTTTGTACCTGAAGCAAGGAAGTGTTCAGTTGTATTTGCCGAAGTAGAAATGAACAACGCTATATTTACAATCAAACGTGAAGTAAAAGACGAAGAGGGTAATATAAGTATTCAAGCTCCTTTGTATTTTTTTTGGGGAAATATGAACGAAAGTTTTAATCCTCCAGTAAATAAAACATGGCAAAAATTTGGTTACCGTACTACTGAAAATAAGAAAAGCTTTTCGAATGTATTATTTGACAACTTGGATTTGCCTATAGTTAAAGGAGATAGTAATATCACTTTTCATCAAATCTTACGTTTACTTTATATTGATCAAGAATCGCCAACAAGTTCACTTTTTTATTATGAACATTTTGATAGTCAATTAACACGAGAAACGATATCTGATTTATTATTAGGAGTTTACAATGAAGAATTATATGAAAAGAAAAGGCGTCTTATAGCTGCAGAAAAAGAATTTGAAAATGTAAAAAGTGAAATCAAAGCTACTAGCAATTTTTTTTCTGATCCACTATCATTAAATCCTGCACATTTAAATACTGCAATAGAAAATAGAGAAAAAGAGATATTGAAAATTCAAGAAGAAATTTTTCAAATACGGACAAAGGAAAAAGAAATTAACTATAACAAAAAATCTAAACTTTCTTTTCAGAAATTAACAGAAGATGCTATTATACAAAGACGAGTTGTTTCAGAATTAGAAGCTCAAATAAAATATCTAAATAGCGAAATTGAAGATTCGGATTTTTTTATCGAAACATTAAATAAAAAAATAAAAGCATTAAGACATTCGATTCAAACTAGAGAGTTTCTTGGTAATCTACCTTTAGAATATTGTCCTGAATGTTTAACAAAAATTAAGGCTGGTGAACATGATGTTAATTGTAAACTTTGCAAGGAGCCTATTGATAATTCCTTTGGAGTAGCCCAAGCACGTAGAATGGAACTTGAAATTGGGTTCCAAATTAATGAATCTCAAAAACTCTTGGAATTAAACAAAAGGACTTTATTAGAATTAGAATCCAAAAAAACATCTGAAATAGGGAAATTACATGATATTCAAATCCAAGTTAATGTTGCCCTTGAAGATGTTAAATCATTTAACGAAGAAGTTATAGACGGTTTAAATAATAAAAAAGGATTTATAGAAGGAGAGATATTACAATATAGAACGATGTTGGAAAATGCTGAGCTATATGCAAAGCTAATTAATAAGAAAAATAAGTTAGAACAAGAAGTTAACTCTCTTAGAATTTATATTTCTAAGACAGAGCAAAAACAGGCTCAACTAAAAAAAGATATTACTGAAAAAGTCCGAGAAGAAGGGGTTTATCTTCTAAATAATGATTTGGATAGACAAGATGAATTTAAAAATGCAAGTGATTTTATTATAGACTTTGCAAATAACATTACTTTTCTCTCTAATAAATTTTCTAAGTACTCTGCCAGTTCAAATTTCTATTTAAAAGTATCCGCAAGATTTGCTTTGTTTCTATCTTCTCTTTACATAGATGAAATGCGATTCCCTCGGTTTATTTTTGCAGATAATATGGAAGATAAAGGTATCGAAATAAAGCGAGCACAAAACCTCCAAAAACTTCTTATAGACCGAGTAAATAAATTTAATAAAAATACATATCAAATGATTTATACCACCTCTTACATAACTGATGAATTAGATAAAAGCGACTATGTGGTTGGTGAGTACTATACAAAAGAAAATCCTAGTTTGAAAAATATTTCAAACTAATTCTCCTTCAGTCCGCGTCCCCCGCAGTCCGCGCGTTTTCGTGCGTGACGAATATTTGTGAGGCCTCTGGCCGTATTATTCGGCGTATCAGTAATTATTTACTCTTGCCTTTTATGGAGAATAATAAATTGTTATATAACTTATTCAAAATGCTCCAAATTGAACAATCCCTATTGCAGCTTCTGTATCATAGCATATAACATTCTTGAAAGCTCATCTGATTTCTGATAAAATTCCTGAAACATCTTATCAGATAAAATATCGTCCTCTTTCATAATGTCTAAAATAGCCACACATTCAAAAACAGATCCTCTGGAAATTATATAGAAATTGCGTTTATCAGGATTACTATTTCTTCCTGTACCTTCGGCAATGTTGAGCACGATGCTTAAAGAAGATCTTTTTAACTGATTTTTAGTAGTGGTATCAGGCCTGGCTTCCTTTAAAAATTTACTTATTTCTTTATTGTAAAGCTTTGCTTTAGTGTACACGGTAAGTTTTTCGAAATCAAACATGAAAAATGATTAATTATTAAAAAATAAATACAAAAAATAAGTTGCCCCTTTATGGGTACTGTTGCTGTTGCTCTTGCTGACAGTGTCAGCAAGAGCAACAGCAACAGTATTGAGTATGATACTCATAACTCTAAACTGCAGTGCTCAGAAAGGGACTCGAACCCTTACACCTTGCGGTACACGCCCCTCAAACGTGCTTGACCACCAATTCCAACACCTGAGCAGATGTTTTTTGCGACTGCAAATATAAATATTTTTTCATTTCCTACACCGACCAGACAAAATGAATTTTCTTTTTGTCCTCTCTCCTATGCAATCCCCCGGGTTCTCTTTTCCTTCAGCGTCACTTTGGCCCTTTCACAACGTCCCCCTACCGGAGGATTGTATTTGCTTACACTCACCTCTACGGATAAAACGCTGGGAAGCGTAGTAAAGATCCGTTCTATAATGTTTGCCGCCAGGGTTTCCAGTAATTTTGAAGGGGTACGCATTTCCTCCCGGGCACACTGATAGAGTTTTTCATAATTAACCGTCTTGCTAAGATCTTCCTCTCCCTTCTGAAAAGAATAATCAAAAAATATCCGGATGTCTACTGAAAAACGATTCCCGATCTTTTGTTCCTGCTCATACAAGCCGTGATAGGCATAAAACTCCAGTTCCTCCAGTACTATTTCTGCTTCCATTTTCTCTCTCAGGCGATAGTATCAAAAAAAGATCCGTTTTCTTTTTTCTCCTCCGTAGGCTCTTCTTCCGGTTTTTGGACCGCTGCAGGAGTATGAGTCTCCGGCGTTTCCGTATTTTTTGTCAGTACTTCCGTGTTGGTGATCTCCAGGTTTTTAATCGGGTTATGATTGTTAATGTTCCGGATCTCTTTCAGCTTTTGTTCAAACGCTGCACGGTTGGTCTTTTGTTCGTGCTTGAGTACTTTATCAAGCGTATCTTTTACATAGCTTTTGATCTCATCCAGCAGGTATTCTTTTTGGGTATCAATGTAATTGTATTCGCGCTCTATATTTTTGGCATCTATCTGTAAATCGTCGAGTATGTTCTTCACTTCCAGTTCAGCATCTTCGATCATGGCCCTGGCCTTTCCACGGGCTTCGCTGAGCAATGCTTCCGCATTCATCTGAGCCTCGCGTACGTGGAGTTCTGCTGCTTTATTGGACTGTTCGATAATACTGGAACTGGTATCTTCTGCCGTTTTTAAGGTCTTATACAACGTTGCTTCCACCTCACGCATACGGCTCACCTCTTTCTCCAGCGACTCTACTTTTTTCTGAAGATCACGGCTCTCTTCCTGTACCCTTTCCCATTCCTGGGACAGCGATTGAAGGAATGCATCCACTTCTTCTTTCTCATACCCACGAAAGGCCTTTTCAAATTCTTTTTTCCTTATCTCAATCGGTGATATCTTCATACGTACTATTTTCCGATACTTAAACTTAATTATTAAAATCTATATTCCAGACAGAAATACTTCTGTCGTCGCTGCACGATACCAGCTGATTCCGGTAGGTACTCCAGTAAAGCTTATTGACCGAAGTTCCATGTCCGGCATGACGTGCCTTGTCTATCACCTTTAGCAACCGGAATTCATCACTATGCCACACTTTGATGGACTTGTCCATGCTACAGGTCGCAAAGTAATTTCCATCGGGACTATACTCAATATGATTGATCGCAAACATATGGGCTACGATCGATTGTTTTTCTGCAAAATCATTGCTTACCTCCCATATCTTCAGATGAGCATCCCGGCCTCCACTAAGCAGATAACGGCCATCCGGGGAAAAAGCCAGTGTAAATACAGAGTTGGTATGCGTATCAAGCTGTTTCAACAAGGTCAGGGAACCGGCCTCGAGAATCCTGATCATATAATCACTCCCCCCCAATGCAATGTACTTCCCATCCGGAGAAACGGCAATGCAGCGGATACTCTGTCCGGAAAGCCTTACCTTAGCAAGAGTGGACAGATCCTGACGAGCCAGTACAACCAGTGTCCCATCTCCCGTAGCT
>CAYTGJ010000047.1:1084-3397 GCA_964437245.1 uncultured Chitinophagaceae bacterium | reverse complement strand
GACAGAGCAATATCAAAAACCGAAGCTTCTGTGATGGCTGCCGAATAAAGTTCTTTTTTACTCTCCACATCAATCAGATGAATACCTGCAAAATTCTGGCCGATAAGCAATTGATGGGTTTCTGAAAGATATTTCAGGGCATAGACGGAGTTTGTCACCGTTGCGATAAGCTGTCCGTCTTCCGGAACAGCCAGATCCCAAAGGGCAACCATTCCATCTCCCGCCGCAGAAAAAAAGAGATTTTCTTTTCCTCCTTTTTCCAACGTATAGATGCAATCGCGGTGGCCTGTAAGAGTGGCTGCTTTTTCTACTTCTATCAGGGGCATTGCCATCATATTTATCATAAAATTAAGCATTTATAAGCAAAAAAACGATTAAGTTATACACAGTCCACATAGCAGCGCAAAAAACTCGTTTTCAGCAACTTACAATAGTGGCACGACAATTGAAATATCCTGGTGGGAGTAAATTTAATTTGAGAATTAATGATAATATTTATATTGCAAAAAAACCCAGGTAAAATGAAAAAAATCTTTTGTTTGCTGGCCCTCCTGATACCGGTGTCCCTCATGGGACAGGGATACAGAATCGGAGATAAGATAGAAGACTTTACGCTCCTCAATGTCAAAGACAAATCAAATGTGTCTTTAAGCGGCCTTTCTTCCAAAAAAGCGGTGGTCATTGTATTTACCAGCCATAACTGCCCATATACGAAGATCTACGAGCAGAGAGCAAAAAACTTTATCCTGGAATACGAGCAAAAAGGCGTCATCTTTTTGCTGATCAACCCGAACAACCCAGCTGCAAACCCGGAGGAATCGGCCGAAGAAATGGCCAAAGCCGCCCAGGAAAGAGGCTACCACTCGGTATACCTGTCCGATGCTTCGCAAAAAGTGTGTGATAAATTCGGGGCAACCAAAACTCCGGAGGTGTTCGTTCTTAAAAACCAATCCGGAAACTTTGTACTGAAGTATAAAGGAGCGATCGATGACAACCCTCAGGTAGCCAACGATGTCACTTCCCACTACCTCCGAGAAGCACTGGAAGCCGTTCTTAACAACCAACCGGTAAAAATCACCGAAAAAAGAGCTACCGGCTGCATGATACACCGCTAATTCACAGGCTTCGTTAAAAAAATATAAAAGGAGAACATACGAATATGTTCTCCTTTTATATTGTAGTCCATCCTGTATTTGGAAATTTAGATGAAAATAATAACTTTGTAAATCAAAGTGCTTTTATATGAACAAGGAAAAAGAACCTTTACAGCAACTTCTTGAGATCCGCTCTCTGATGGAGCGTTCTACCAAATTTATTTCGCTCAGCGGCTTGTCGGGGATCAGCGCAGGATGCATTGCCCTGGCCGGAGCAAGTCTCCAGTACTGGTACATGGAACAAGAAGGGAGATCCTTTACAACGATCAAAAACAGCAGTGCATTTGTGACGTTCACCCTTCTCAACTTCATGGGGATTTTTGTACTGGCTCTTGTATCCGCTTATTACTTTACACAACGAAAAGCCAAACGAAACAATCAGTCGCTCTGGGACCCCACCAGCCAGCGTATGCTTATAAATCTGGCCATTCCTCTCGTCTGCGGAGGGTTATTTTGTATTGTCCTCTATTACTACGGCCTCATTGGTCTGCTGGCTCCTGCCAGTCTTATATTTTACGGACTGGCCCTTGTGAACGGCAGTAATTTTACTCTTCGTGACATCCGAAACCTGGGACTTATACAAATTCTCCTCGGGTTTATCGCTGCCTTTAATATAGGTTGGGGACTCCTGTACTGGGCCCTTGGATTCGGAGTTCTCCATATTTTATATGGTATCGTGATGTACTATAAATATGATAAAGCAAAAGAATAACTTTATATTGCCGGAAAACTTTTTCAGGCGTATACCATGAAAGGAATTATTAGCAATATCAATAAAGCTTTTGAAAACCGGATCCGGCTGGGAGTGATGTCTGTGCTAATGGTCAACGACTGGGTGGATTTTAATACCCTGAAAGTGTCTCATTCTTCTTATAAACATAACCGATTTTCCACATTCCAGAGTGCTCATGTCTTAGTGCAGAGTTTCTCAACCGGTGTGTCGTGGTGGGATCGGCGGTGTGTCGCGGGAAACTGGTGTGTCACAGGCGGGTCACGATAAAATGGTGTGTCACGATAAGGAAGAGAAGGAAAACCCAATGCCAATGCGTGATATGTACTAATATGTTGCCAGCCAACCACGCAATGGCGCCCAAATAAGCTTAATCGTCACCTACTAAAAGTCGACATGGCCTCAGAATCGTGTTTCCTGACATTGAAG
>CAYTGJ010000047.1:249-1074 GCA_964437245.1 uncultured Chitinophagaceae bacterium | reverse complement strand
TCACTTCGTTAATTAACCGACTTTATTAGATACAATTTTTAAAATTTCAAACGGTGTTCGTAAGTCAGCATATTTTCGTTACGATTTTCGAATAAAATTTAGTACACGATATTCAATTTTATTCAGTGGGTCACTTATTTATAAGTGACCTAGGGAAGTTTGGGAACCGCTGCACTAGTGTATTGTGACGGGATTGGTGGTGTGTCGCGGGAAAATGGTGTGTTGCGATAAAGAAGAGAAGAAAAACCAATGCCAAGACCAATGCATGGTATTGTTGGTATGTCGTAATCTATCGCTAGCCAACCAAACAATGGTGTCAAATAAGCTGAATTGTCACCTACTAAAAAATCGTCCTGGACTTGAGTTCAAGCAGAAATCGTTCCTCCTGACATTGAAGCAAAATATGCAAAAAGAAGCAAAAACAATGGGTGATTTTGTGTCATCTGGCAGAAATGTATACTTAGTTTGTGCATCATTTGGATTTGCTCGTATATTAGCATCCCACTAAAAACCAGTTGCAGAAGCCGAGGAAGTGGCTGGCCCAGCACTGCAGAAGTGCAGATAGCTTCGGATGAACTGCTTCAAATATTTCCATTACAGTCAAAAAAGAGGACGTATACTTAGATCTTAACCTGGGATTTTGGACGTTGCTAGTGACGATTAGACCAAAGTTTTAGGCACATTTTTCGGACGTAAAAACGTCCGTTTGGACGTTTACGGAAACATTGTCCGCTTGGCAAAACTGCTCTCTCCAAAGTTAGAGAAATTCCTCTAAAAACCGACACAATGGCCTGGAAAGTGGATGTGATAGCTGAAGATCTTGAG
>CAYTGJ010000047.1:0-239 GCA_964437245.1 uncultured Chitinophagaceae bacterium | reverse complement strand
CTGGTTTCGCTTCACAGTTCATATCTATGTGAGCAAAGCTCCCCAGATGATAATGACAAAACTAAAGTTCAACAAACCGAGTGTTGAGAAACTAAGATCTTGCCTCGGGGATAGCACTTACAAAAACAGTTGCATCTCGCCTTTGATAGGCTCCAAAGTAAACTTCAAGAGCAACAATCTAATGATAACTGCAATAGAATCGGTGTGTCATGAAATTTCATGTATACTAAAGTAAAATC
>CAYTGJ010000046.1:24120-29284 GCA_964437245.1 uncultured Chitinophagaceae bacterium | reverse complement strand
GTCCGCAAAACTGACGTCCGGAATCTACAAATGTATTTTCTTTGTAGGAGTATACCCGGATATTGGCATAGTTATTTTTAAGATTGGAGGTGTTGGAATCTGCTCCGAAATTACACCATTCTCCTATTACGGAATTACCCATAAAGCCGTCGTGAGCTTTATTGCTGTAAGCAAACATGATAGAATTGCTCACTTCTCCGCCTACTTTGCAGAAAGGACCTATGGTATTATCTCCTCTCATTTTGCCTCCCATGTTGACTACAGACCCTTCACAAAGAGCAAAGGCACCACGGATCATAGCTCCTTCCTGTACTTCTGAGTTTTTCCCCAGGTAGATAGGACCAAGCTCTGCATTCAGAATAGACGCATATATTTTTGCTCCCTCTTCTACAAAGATGTTATCAGGGTTGTATACACGGGTATAAGGATCGGAAATGCCGGCAGATTTACCGGTTTTTTTTACGAGTTCGAAATCTTTACGGAGCTCTTTCCCATTGTTTGTGAAGATATCCCAGGTCTTGCGGAGAATAGTAAGTTCGCCAGAGAACACAATATTGTTTTTGGCTTCATTGCGGTAAGCGATCAGAGTGTCCTCCTGGATCAGGGCTTGTCCGTTTTCCAGCTTTGTGATCCCGGACAGAAGTTCAGGAGTGGGGCAGACACTACCGTTGATGTACAGATTATCATGCTGTTTGTTTAGGATGAACTTGCGGGAAAGGTATTTTTCGGTCTGGAAAGAAACGGTTTCTCCCAGGTATTTTTCCCATTTTTCAGAAATTTTGAAAATCCCAATACGGATATCTGCTACAGGTCTAGTAAAGGTGAGAGGCAGAAGATTGATTCTGTATTCAGGATCGTCAAAGAGAATGAAGTTCATAATACAAAAATAAAAAAGTCTCTATGAATTGCTCATAGAGACCCATGTTGTGTATAAATAAATTTGAATATTTATTTTTTTGCGTATTTCTTCTGGAATTTCTCCACTCTACCTGCAGTATCAAGGAACATTTTCTTCCCTGTGTAGAAAGGGTGAGAAGCAGAGCTAACCTCTATTTTGATGCAAGGGTAAGTGTTTCCATCTTCCCAAACGATCGTATCTTTCGTATTAGCAGTAGATTTAGTAAGGAATTTGAATCCACTGGAAGTATCTTCAAATACTACTGGTCTGTAATTTGGATGAATATCTTTTTTCATTTCACTTAAATTTGTAGTTCTTTATCAAAAGGATTGCAAAGATAGGCAAAATTTGGGTTTCCAGCCAATTTATTATTTAAAATTCTATTTAATGGAATTATTTAATTGATTATCAATTATTTATTTTGTTTTCTGGCTTCCATGAAAAAAGAAAAAACCTGAAAACGAAGAAAGAAAAAGCCCAAAAGCTGGTCTCGGCAGTCTTTATCGAAAGACATAGTCAACACGTTAAAAAATTGGGGATTTGAAATTTATCCGGTAATATTGGTAATAGAAACGGTGGAAATTATGGCAGAGACCAACATTATACTGAATAAGAAAGAAACGCTTCAGAAAATCAGAAGGATTGCATACGAAGTATACGAGCGGAATTACCAGGAAAAGGAGATCGTGGTAGCGGGGATATACGACAAAGGATATTTTTTCGCCGAAATTCTGGTGAAGGAATTGAAGCAACTTTGTCCGCTGGATATAAAACTGGTAAAGATCGACTTAGATAAATCGGCAAAGATCCAATGTGAAGTTTCGTTGGATGTACCGTTGGAGTCTTTGAAAGATAAAGTAGTAGTAGTGACCGACGATGTTTTGAATACCGGCCGGACTCTGGTATACAGCCTTCAGCCTTTTTTAACGATTCCCCTCAAAAAACTTCAGACTGCAGTAATTGTAAACCGGAATCACAACAACTTCCCTGTATCGCCTGATTATATAGGGTATTCACTGGCTACGACCTTCAAAGAGCATATTGATGTAGTTTTTGAAGAAGAAAATTTCGGGGTGTATATTCACTAGTCGGATGGGAGTCCTTTATTTGGATGCTAGATACCGGATACAAGATGCCAGATAAAAAATCCATGATCGAAAACCTTTGAATGAAAAGGTAAAAATCAATATATACCAAGATTATCTTTATCTGGTATCTTGTATCTTGCATCTTGTATCTTTTCTTTAACCAGAGCTGATCAACGAGAATACAGAACTATTTTTTAGAGAAACTTCTTTACTACTTCCAGAAACTCTTTTGGTTTTTCAGCCTGTACCCAGTGTCCGGCCCCTTCGATGGTCTCTATTTGTACGTCTGAGAAAATAGATCGTATCAGGCTCTCGTCATCTTCTTTAATGTAGCGGGAATTTGCTCCGCGTATGAATAGAGCGGGTTTGCTGATTTTGGCGTCTTCCCGGAGTGGTTCGCCGATGTTTTCGATCTTGTTTTTAATAACTTCAAAATTCATGCGCCAGCTAAAACCGTTCTGTTCATTCCGGTACAGGTTTTTGAGCAGAAACTGACGTACTCCGAGTTCAGGTTCGTAGTTTTTCAGGATCTCGTCTGCTTCCTGCCGGCTTTGGAGGGTCTCAAGATGGATCGCACTAAGACCGGCCAATATGGATTGGTGGTGCGGTTTGTAATAACGGGGAGAAATATCCACTACGACCATTTTGGAAAAGACATCCGGATATTTGCAGGCAAAGGTCATCACTGTTTTTCCTCCCATAGAATGTCCGATGATGACCGGTTGCACGAGTTGATGCTCCTGGATGAAGGCGTACAGGTCATCGGCCATTACTTCATAGCTGAACTCATCGCTGTGAGGCGACTGACCATGGTTGCGTGCATCAAGCAGATAGATCTTATTGGACTCTGCCAGTCCTTTTGAAACGGTAAGCCAGTTGTCGCACGAGCCGAATACTCCGTGGAGGATCACAATAGGAGGGTTTCCCTCTCCAAGTTCTCTGTAGTATAGATTCATATTTTTATAAAATAATCAAAACCTCTGTAGGGATAGTATTCCCGGAAGTTTTTTGGTTATAATGCTTAGTTAGTTTTTCAGTGCTCGGAGGTACATTTGAATGGTATTTTCAAGGCCGTAATACAGGGCATCGCAAATGAGCGCATGACCGATCGATACTTCATCCAGATTCGGAATTTTTTTGTACAGGTAATGAAGGTTATGAAGATCAAGATCGTGTCCCGCATTAAGTCCCAGTCCCACTTTTGAAGCTATTTCTGCGGCCACGATATAATCGGCGATGGCTTTTTCTTTGCTGATATGATAGTGACTGGCATAGGGCTCGGTGTATAGTTCTACACGGTCAGCACCTGCAAGGGCGGCTCCTTCTACCATTCCTGCTATGGGATCTACGAAAAGAGAAACCCGTATCCCATTTTGCTGAAATTCTTTGGTGACTTCTTTCAGAAAAGCCAGATGCCGTATCGTATCCCATCCCTGGTTGGAAGTAATGGCTCCAGGTTCGTCGGGAACAAGCGTGACTTGTGCGGGTTTTACCTCCAGGACGAGGTCAATGAATTTTTTTTCTGGATTTCCCTCTATGTTGAATTCTGTTGTGATTGCTTTTTTTAACGCCCGGACGTCGCTGTATCGTATATGACGCTCGTCGGGACGAGGGTGTACCGTGATCCCTTCGGCTCCGAAACGCTCACAGTCGAGGGCTGTTTTGAGTACGTCAGGATTATTACCGCCGCGGGAATTTCTTAATGTCGCAATTTTGTTAATGTTTACACTTAGACGTGTCATATTTTGAATTTACAGATCAGAATGTTTACTTCGCATACCGTACGGGCCCTGATCGCTACAGAGGCGATTTTGATGGGGCAGGTAACAGGCAACAAATGTAATAGATAAAAAATTCAAACGCATATGAGTTTAAAAGAACAAATTGACGGAGACATCAAAAAAGCGATGTTGGCGAAGAACCAGCCGGAGTTATTGGCGTTAAGAGCAATTAAATCAATGATTTTACTTGCTGAAACAGAAAAAGGGGCGAAAGAAGAACTTGCGCAGGATACCGAAACCAAGTTGCTGGCGAAAGCGGCCAAGCAGAGGAAAGAATCTGCGGAAGTGTTTGCCCAGCAAGGTAGAAAGGATCTTGAAGACAAAGAATTATTTGAACTGGGAATTATCGAACGTTATTTGCCGAAGCAGTTATCTGAAGAAGAAGTTAAAGTGAAATTGCAGGCCATTATCGCTAAGGTAGGAGCAACGAGCGCTGCCGACCTGGGTAAAGTGATGGGCGTAGCTTCCAAAGAACTGGCAGGTCAGGCGGATGGTAAGCTTATTTCTACATTGGTGAAGGAGCTGCTTGCTTAAGAAAATATACAATTCATCTGAAAAAGAAAAGCCTTACGGGGCTTTCTTTTTCAGAGAGGAAATTTGCTGAAACTCAAACGGATCATAGGATATGGAGGGTTAAATGCTCCCTGATAGTATTTTTACGGTTAGTTGTACTACGATGCATCTGGCGAGTATTTAGAAAAAAAGGCAAATGTTTTTAGTAAGGCAAAGAAGAGAGAAGCTTGTTTTTCATGCATTTCTAATGATAATTTGAATGCATTCTGCTTTTTTTTTAGTAAGTTTGGTTACCACAAATAAATAAATACTGCAATGTTCAACACCATCATGGACTTTATTCATCAGCTACAAGGAGAAAATACCTTTGATGATCCTATTGCCGGTTACGGTATTATTATTTTTGCATCGCTTATTCTTCTGGAAGTTATATTGAGTCTGAAATATGATCCGGAACTGTATCAGTGGAGAGATTTCACTGCCAGTACTTCCATGGGAATCGGAGCGATGGTTGTTGGAGTGTTTGCCAAGATCATGACCTTTGCGATATTCATATGGGTCTATAACATTTTTAACAAAGAAGTAGGCGGTGTCCGGATGAATATATTCGGATGGCAGTCTTTCAGTATGGCCTGGTATGTATTTTTGATCTGTCAGGTGCTGGATGATCTTTCGTACTACTGGCATCATCGTTTGAGTCATACGGTCCGTTTTTTATGGGCTGCTCATATTGTACACCATTCTTCCAATAATTTTAACCTTGGGTCTGCCGTGCGTAACGGTTGGGTGACACTGTTGTATAAACCTATCTTCTGGTTGTGGCTTCCGGCGATTGGGTTTAACCCGATCGTGGTGATGACCTGCCTGTCCATACAATCTTTATG
>CAYTGJ010000046.1:22892-24110 GCA_964437245.1 uncultured Chitinophagaceae bacterium | reverse complement strand
TGGCAATTCCAGTTGCATACCAAATTTGTACCCTATCTGGGATTCCTGGAGAAATTTATGAATACCCATAAACAGCATCAGGTACATCATGCACAGAATATTGAGTACATGGATAAAAACCATGGAGGATATCTTAATATTTTCGACCGCCTTTTTGGAACACATGAAGTATTGGACGATAAAAATATTGAAATTAAATTTGGAGTGGCACATCCTCCGAATTCCTATAACCCTCTTATCATCCTGACACATGAATATAGAGATATCTGGAACGACGTGAAGAGCACTAAAAACTGGAAACATAAACTGATGTACATTTTCGGCCCTCCGGGATGGATGCCGGGGGATTTTTCGCAGACGGTAAGATCTATGCAGCGGGAAATAAAAAAACAGAAGAAACTGGCCAAAGAGCAGCAGCTACAACAGGAGATGGTACAGGCATAAACGATCGGAGAAGAGGAAAGATAACCTATAGTATCTTTCCTCTTTACATGTTCCGACAGCTATAAACCGAGTATACTATTCCTGGCAGACAGAAATGTAACAAAAAATATCTCTGGTCGTTAGATGGCTTGAGAGAAAAAGGATTTGAGATCAGAAGACAGAGAGAAGGGGGAAAATAAATCCTGTATAGAGATAAGACTAATATACCTTACTTACATAAACTAAAATTTATACCTTAGCTAATTACCAATACTTACCAATATGGGATTGTTTGACAAACTGAAGGGAGAGTTTATTGATGTCATTGAGTGGCTTGATAATTCCCAGGATACAATGGTCTATCGTTTTGAGCGATACAATAATGAGATCAAAAACGGAGCACAGCTTACCGTACGTCCCGGACAGGTGGTTGTATTTGTCAACGAGGGGAACAAGGTAGCCGATGTGTTTCAACCTGGTCGTCATACGCTGAATACTCAGAACATGCCGATCATGACACTGCTGAACAGTTGGAAGTACGGATTTAACAGTCCTTTTAAAGCAGAAGCCTATTTCTTCAATATGAAGGAATTCGTAGATATGAAGTGGGGAGTCAAAGAACCTGTGTTGTATACCGATCCCCGTTTCGGCATTGATATAGAAGCCCGGGCATTTGGTACCTACGGATTCAAATTCAAGGATCCGGGTTTATTCCTGGAAAAATTTTCCTCTACCAACGGACTTTACACGACCGATCATATCTCCGGACAATTGAGAAGTATTCTTGTTATGGAA
>CAYTGJ010000046.1:20353-22882 GCA_964437245.1 uncultured Chitinophagaceae bacterium | reverse complement strand
GCTGGTATTCCTGCCAATAAACTGGCCGGAAACCTGAAAGAGTTGTCTGAAACACTTCATCCCATGATCAACGAAAGTCTGGAGAAGAAATATGGTCTAACGCTGGCTACGTTTCTGATCGAAAGCATTTCGCTTACGGAAGAAGACAAGCGCAGAATTAAAATGATCAGCGAAAAAATGGCACTGGGAGACAGCAGTACTTTTGTACAGCAGGATCTGCTGGATACCATGAAGATCTCTGCCAAGCAGGGAGGTGGAAATACCGGGGTTGACATGATGGGAATGATGATGGGAATGAATATGATGAACCAGAACAACATGATGAATACCGGTACTAAGCAGCCGCAAAACAACATGACTCCCCCTCCGCCACCGGTTCCTACTTATTTTGTAGCCGTAAACGGACAGCAAACAGGTCCTTTTGAGTTGAATCAACTGATACAGTTTGCTGCCCAGGGGCAGTTTACGGCTCAGTCGCTGGTCTGGAAACAGGGAATGGCTGCCTGGGCAGCAGCAGGACAGGTGCCGGAGCTTGCTTCGGTCTTTAACAGCGTTCCTCCTCCGTTGCCTCCTCCGATAGGATAACGATATACCATGGATCATGTGGTAACAATAACCGGCCGTAAACAGCAAATTTGACGGCCGGTTTCTTTTAGCGCTCAATCATACTGTAAAAAGTTAGTTATAGAAGTACAATGGAAGAAAAACCCTATCCTGCGATTAGTGAATTAGGCAATTCAGCGGGTTGTAAAAGCTGCGGAGCGATCCTGAAATTTGCTCCGGGAACAAATCACCTGCAATGTGAGTATTGTGGCCATGAAAATGAAATTACTTCTTCGGAGAAAGAAGATTTTGTAGAAGAGCTGGATTTTCATGCCCATCTTAGCCTGGAAGCAGGATCCAAACCTGATACGCAGCAATTATCTACCGTCAAATGTACCGGGTGCGGAGCAGAGTCCACCCTCAAACCGAATGTAACGGCCGATGAATGTGCTTTCTGCGGTACGGCACTGGTGTTGAAAAATGCTCATATTATCACACTCCTGAAACCCAAATCGGTACTTCCTTTTAAGGTAGATAAAAAACAGGCCCATCAGTCATTTTCAAATTGGCTGGCTGGGCTGTGGTTTGCTCCCGGTGATCTGAAAAAATATGCGACGGCAGACAAGCTAAACGGAATGTATATTCCTTACTGGACGTATGATACCAATGCCTATACCGATTATAGCGGAGAAAGAGGGATCGACCGTCAGGTAAGGGAGTATTATACTACTGTAGAGAATGGTCAGACAGTTCAGAAATCAAGAGTAAGAACGGTGACCGACTGGTACTATGTATCCGGGAACGTGCACAATAATTTTGACGATGTGCTGATCAATGCGTCACATTCCCTGCCAAGAAATTATGTAGAGGCATTGGAACCCTGGGACCTCGGCAGCCTGGTCCCTTTCAATGAAAATTACCTGGCAGGTTTCAGAAGTGAAAGTTATCAGATAGGATTGAAGGATGGGTTTGATCTTGCCAAAAATAAAATGCAGGATAAGATTGACACTACGATCCGGGGGAATATAGGAGGGAATCACCAGCGTATTCATTCCAAAGATACCAAGTATAATGACATCACTTTTAAACATACCTTATTACCCTTATGGATCAGCTCTTACCGTTACCGGAATAAATCATTCCGGTTTCTGATCAATGCACGAACTGGTGCTGCCAAAGGAGACAGACCCTATAGTGCAGGGAAAATAGCCGGAGCGATCCTGACCGGAGTGCTGGCCTTGTCCTGTTTTGGACTCCATATTTATGCGGGGCTGGTTGCGGTAGTGATCTTTCTGGTATTGCTGTTTAAAGTGTTTAAATAGTCGGCTGCCACTGTTCAGATAGCGGTTTACAGAGAACCTTTTCCTCATTGCCCGTAGGGTCGCTTCCAGATACAAGATTCCGGATAAGAGATAAGATGAATTTCGCTTCCTTCTTTGCGGTTCCTTTTTTGGAGGAGGGAAAACAAAAAAATGTAACCGTTCCCTGTATCTGGTATCTTGAATCCCATATCTGAAAAATAGTAGTAAAAATTATCCGCTACAATCTACATAATTGTTCGGAGTAGGTATATGATGGAATCGTTTGCTTTAGTACCTTTGAGGTAAATCAGGCGGAAAAAATCCCATTTTTTGCCGTTCAGAATTTTATAACACTACTTTAAATCTATTTATGAAATACGATGTTGTTGTGATTGGAGGAGGCATTGTAGGACTTGCTACAGCGCTGAGGTTAAAAGAAGCCAAACCCGGACTGAAAGTAATCCTCCTGGAAAAAGAGAGCAGGCTGGCTGTGCATCAGACCGGTCATAACAGTGGGGTGATTCATTCCGGGATCTATTACAAGCCGGGAAGTCTTAAGGCCACCAATTGCATTAATGGATATCGCCAGTTGATAGAATTTTGCCAGAAAAATGGGGTGAAGTATGATCTCTGCGGTAAAATAATTGTAGCCACGAGCAACGAGGAAATTCCACTATTGGAGAAC
>CAYTGJ010000046.1:17259-20343 GCA_964437245.1 uncultured Chitinophagaceae bacterium | reverse complement strand
GAAAACGGTCTGACCGGACTGAAGAAAATAGGCCGGGAGGAAATTACTGAACTGGAACCACATTGTTCGGGTATTAAAGGAGTGATTGTGCCACAGACCGGCATTATCAACTATACGGAAGTAGCCTTAAAGTATGCGGAAGTGTATACCAATCTGGGAGGGGAGATCTTCCTGAACCAGCAGGTGAAAGAAATCAAAACAGGGAAAAGCAGTTCTGAGGTAGTAACCGATACGAACACCTATGAGACAACGCTTGTCATCAATTGTGCCGGGCTGTATTCGGATAAGGTGGCCGGACTTACCCGCGGCAAAATGGATGTCCGGATTATCCCGTTCAGGGGAGAATATTATGAGATCAGAAAAGATAAACAGTACCTGGTGAAAAATCTCATTTATCCCGTTCCGGATCCGAATTTCCCATTCCTGGGTGTACACTTCACCCGTATGATCGAAGGAGGTGTAGAAGCGGGGCCTAATGCCGTATTTGCATTCAAACGCGAAGGATATAAGCGATCGGATATAAATCTGTCTGAACTTGCAGAATCGCTGGCCTGGCCCGGATTCCGGAAAGTAGCAGCCAAATATTGGAAAACAGGTATGGGAGAATACTACCGGTCGTTTTCCAAAGCAGCATTTACAAAAGCATTGCAAAAATTAATTCCGGAAATTCAAGAAGAAGACCTCATCCCCGGAGGAGCAGGTGTAAGAGCACAGGCCTGTGATCGTTCCGGAGGACTGATCGATGATTTTATGATCCTGGAAGATGAGCAATGTATTCATGTATGTAATGCTCCTTCGCCCGCGGCTACTTCTTCCCTGGCGATAGGAAGTACTGTTTCTGCCCTTGCGTTGAAAAAGTTTTAAAGAGCAAAAGAGGACGAACTGTGACTGTTCATCCGTTTTGAATTTTCCGGTGAAGAAAAAATACGGCAAAGGTTTTATACTGGGCAAATTCATGCCGCCTCACAGAGGTCATATCTACCTGGTAGAAGAAGCGCTGAAGCATACGGAGGAACTTTATATTCTGGTATGTACGCTGGATTCCCAACCCATAGCAGGAAGTCTGCGTTATGCCTGGATGAAGGAGTTATTCCCACAGGCGAAGGTCATTCATGTGACCGATGAGAATCCTTCTTATCCTCACGAACATCCTTATTTCTGGAATTTCTGGATCCGTACGATACGACGGAATACTCCTGCAGACATCGAAGTCGTATTTACCTCAGAAGAATACGGAGACCAGATGGCCGGCTTGCTGGGAATACAGCATATAAAGGTGGATCCTCTCCGGGAAAATGTTCCTGTCTCTGCAACGATGATCCGGGAAGATCCGGAAGGTTTTTTACATTTTTTACCGGAGAATGTGAAGGACTATTTCCGGAAGTACTAGAAGGCAGCTCAAAAATAAGATACAAGATCCCGGATAAGTCAATTGTTCAAAAGAAAGGCGGAGAAATTTATCTCGTCTATTGTATCCGGTATCTTGTATCTGATCCTCAGACAATGATTATTTCACATGTCCCTTCTGCATCTTTTCCGTTGATGGATAACCGCACTCTTACATGATGCCTGATAGCAGCAGAAGTGATAAGATTATTTTTGGGGATCTTGATCTGGAAAGGGACGGTGATGACTTCCCCTGGTTCTAATACATAATCGTTAAAAGAAATGGTCCCTATTTTTTCGGAAGACTCTTTTATTTTGTCCTTCTCTTTCACTTCTTCTGTCATCAGCATATACAGTACGATCTGGTCGATGGTGGCAGGATATTCACCACCTGTAAAGGAGGCTATTCCTTTAACGCTTTCCTGGACACTGGCCTGGGATTTTAACAGTTTTACTTCTACTTTGGGAGCTCCGGCTCCTACTATACTTTTTAAAGAATTGAGAATGCTCATATGTTTGATGAATAATCTTGGTTGGTATATAAAAACAAAAGCCAACACTGAGGTTGGCTTTTGTTTTCTTTTAGAGCCGTTTATTTAGCAGCAGCCCACTTACGGATCTCTGTTCTGAACCAGGAATCAGCTTCCTCTGTCCATTTGAAGTTATCACGGATATATTCAATAGTATCTTTTTCTACATCTGTATAATCATTTCCGTCTTTTACAGCTGCAAGAAGTTTTTTAGCATCGGCAGTGGAAATTCTTCCATCTCCAGCTCCTTTTACTGAATCTTCCGCAAGAGCGATCAATTCGCCATCGTATTTTTTACCATTGATTGTTTTGTAGTATCCCATGTTAAAAGAATTTTTGGTTTAATGTTAAGCTAATACTATAAAAAAATATAATATAAATCAAGGACTTAGGGCTAAAATTTTGCCGGTCTCCGGATCAGTTTTTCATATTGGTGAACTGAAGAGGGATTCCGTAATCTTTGGGACGGAGCATCGCAATGATTTCCTGTAAATCATCTATTTTTTTACCTGTTACACGTACCATTTCATCCATTTGGGCAGGAGTAACCTTAATTTTAGAATCTTTGATATCCTTGATTATTTTGCGACAGGAATCTTTGTCGATCCCTGTTTTTACTTTCATCTCTTTTTTTAGGGTGGTTCCCGACTGATAGGCGTCTTTTGACATATCAAGGGATTTAGGATCCAGTCCCTGTTTGGCCATACGGGTAATGATGATGTCAATAACGGTTTTCATACTCATATCGTTATTGGTCGTTACCTGTATAATACTGTCTTTTTTATTTAAATCTACCTCTGTTTTGGAGTCTTTCAGATCATAACGGTTGGATATTTCCTTAATGGCTACATTCACAGCATTGTCCAGCGTCTGAGGATCTACTTTGCTTACAATATCAAAAGAAGGCATAATAATTATTCTTTTAGGTTTAGTATTGTGAAATTAACGGATGGGGTATTCTGATGCAAGTATACCAGCCTTAAAAGACAAAAGAAGCCCTGTTTTTTTATGGATTTTTTTTTAAATATTTATAATCTGTAAAAAAATCCATAAATTAAGATGCTAAAATTCAGATAAGAGTCATTTTAAAAAATTAATAATACCTTGGAAAAGAAGTATAAATTTAAAGATCTCAAGATCTTTTCTTCCACCGAAAGCATGATTGGGA
>CAYTGJ010000046.1:1238-17249 GCA_964437245.1 uncultured Chitinophagaceae bacterium | reverse complement strand
ATTCGAAAATCTTGAAACCACTTATTTATATGGAGAATTGTCTTTCTATAACAAATTGTTTGATGAAGGTGACTGGCAAACTACCGTGACGCTGAAAGCATTCCAGTTAAAGAAAGATAAGAGAGAAGAACTATGTGAGCTTATCAAGGAAATATCAGTAGGAAAAGATCAGAATATTGTCATTATCCGGGAAGGCTGGGGCAATAAGGAAGAAGGGACCTACTGGCTCCGCGGTGATTATGAATGGGAAGCATATATCGATGGAGAATTGGTGGGAGTTCAGAAATTCTATATTGAAAACGGCGGACTGGTCACGGATGAAGTAAATCCGTATTTTGAACTGCGGTCTGTTCAGGTGTATGAAGGACCAGACGCAGGGCTTGCGAAAGATCAGCGGAAATACCTTACTAAGTTTAAAGCCAAAGAAACGGAATACCTTTGGGTGGAAGTGAACATCGAAAATCAGCAGAGCCAGTCCTGGTACTGCGAACTGTTCTTCAACTACTACAACGATTCAGGTCAGTTGAAGGGGAGTGCTTCCGAAATGAAATATATTAACAGCAGTGAAAAAGAGATTACAGTCCTGTCAGGCTGGGGATCTACTTCCCGCGGGACCTGGTACAATGATAAGTATCGTCTTGAAATTACCTTTATGGATCAGCTGATTGCAGTTATTCCATTTGAGGTGGGAGATGAGTTTGTCGAAGGATCTGTGCCGGTGCTGAAAGCCAATGAAGTGATCAGCAAAGGGAGTTCGCATTCTGCTGCGGTCAAGAAAGAAGAGTCGCTCGAGGAAGTGTTGAAGAATCTGAATGAAATGATCGGATTAACCAGCATTAAAACGAAGGTGAACGATTATACAAGTTACCTGAAATTTTTACAACTTAGACAAGATCAGGGATTTGAAGAATCAAACAAGCTCTCGCTTCATTCAGTATTTACGGGAAATCCGGGTACGGGAAAAACAACGGTGGCTAAAATGCTCGGTCAGATCTACCATAAGATGGGACTTCTTTCCAAAGGAAAAGTAACCGAAGTAGGAAGAGCAGAACTGGTCGGCAAGTTTATAGGCCAGACAGCTCCACAGGTAAAAGAGATCATTGAAAAGGCTCGCGGAGGAGTTTTGTTTATTGACGAAGCATACTCGCTGATGCGTGAAGGAGACAGCAGCAACGACTTTGGCCAGGAAGTGGTGGAAGTCCTGCTGAAAGAAATGTCGGATGGAAAAGGAGATCTTGCCATTATTGTGGCTGGTTATCCGAAAGAAATGAATCATTTTCTGACCGCTAATCCCGGACTGCGTTCCCGTTTCAATCTTTCATTCCATTTTGATGATTACCTGCCACAGGAACTGATGGATATCGCCAAATATACTACTTCCAAAAGAGGGGTGGTGCTCTCTGGCGACAGTGAAGCATATCTGTACGAACGCCTGATTGAAGCATACCGTTCGCGTGACCGGTCGTTTGGAAATGCTCGTCTGGTCACTTCTCTGATCGATGAAGCTAAAATGAACATGGGATTGCGTTTGATGCGTACCGAGGATCCAACTGCACTTACTGCCGAAGAACTCAAAACGATCGAACGGGAAGATGTGCAACTGATTTTCAAATCGAGTACCAGAGGACTTCCGGATATTCGTCTGGATGAAGAATTACTTTCAGAAGCATTGGCCGAATTGAATGCCTTGACGGGGATGCAGGAAGTGAAAGAGGAAATTACGGAGATCGTAAAACTCGTTCGTTTCTATCGTGAAACAGGAAAAGACGTATTGAATAAATTTTCACTACACACTGTATTTACGGGAAATCCGGGTACGGGAAAAACTACAGTTGCCCGTATCATTGCTAAAGTATACAAAGCGCTGGGCATTCTTGAGCGGGGACATATCATAGAAGTAGACCGGCAGGGATTGGTGGCGAGCTATATAGGACAAACGGCTACCAAAACAATGGAAGCGATAGACCGTGCAGAAGGAGGCGTGTTATTTATTGACGAAGCTTATGCATTAGCCTCGTCCAGCAGTGATGCTGATTTTGGCAAAGAAGCGATCGAAACGCTTCTGAAACAAATGGAAGACAGGAGAGGACGTTTCGTAGTAGTAGTAGCCGGATATACCGACAACATGCATAATTTTCTGGAAACGAATCCCGGATTAAAATCAAGATTTGACCGGACAGTATTGTTTGAAGATTACTCTTCGGATGAATTGTTGCTGATCGCGATCAATATGTTTGGCCACGAAGGATTGAGTCCGGATACTGAAGCTCGTGAATATCTCAGAAACTACCTGGATCATTTATATTCCACAAGAGATAAGTTCTTCGGGAATGCACGTTCTGTAAGAAAAGTAGTGAAAGACGCGATCAAAGAACAAAATCTTCGGATGGCCTCTTTGCATGCCACGGAAAGAACACCGGATAAACTGGCCACGCTGACCTTGGAAGATCTGAAAGATTTCAAGATCGACGAGAAAGCAAGTGCTCAAGGAAACCGTATCGGTTTTAGGATGGTAAAATAAATTTAGTACAGGAATAAAGAAACTATTTTCTATTGCCTCATAGCAACCGGGTTGTTATGGGGCTTTTTTATGCCGATGGAGTGATCAACGATTAGCCGCTTGAGAGATTGTAATAGGGAATAAAGATATCTGAAATCGGCTCTTTTGTCAATAGATCAGAATTGACTATTCAGGGTGATATTATCTGCTTCTTAAATGAAAAAAATGCAACATTCAGGAGAGGATTGGGACATGTTTCAGAAAAGAACACGGGATTGATTATTCCTGTCAAATGGAATAGAACTATTTTGAAAATGGTAAAAAAATGAAAAGCTAATCAATTTTTAAAAGCTAATTTTTTGTTGATGAGTGTATTGTTTGCATGGAGTAGGTGGTAGACTATCACTATTTTGGGGACATGTTCAAAATAGTTTATTTTTATTTAGATTAAATATAAATAAAAAATTATATATTTGCCGGGCTTGGATAGTTTGAGACTGGTTTCCGGTAGCAGGGTTTATAAGCCGAACATAGTTGGCTGAGATGTAAACCGTATGCTATAAAGGAAACAGTTACCCTCGTCAATCGGATCTGGCCCGCCGAGGTATAAGAATCTTATAGCTTAATGTTCCCAAAAAAATCAAATAGCGTTCCACCGGAAAAAGAGTGTTTCAATGATCCGAAATCATTTGAGCATATTTACCGTAAATATGCTCCTAAAATATATGGACTTTGCTATCATAAACTTCGGGATGAAGAACTGGCAAGAGAAATCGTACAGGAAATATTCAAGTCGCTTTGGGAGAAAAAAGATACTCTGAAGATCAGTTCTTCCTTAGAACATTATCTTATCCGTGCAGCGAAATATAAAGTGATTGATCAAATCAGGGAAAAGATTTCTCATCATAGTCATATAACTTTCATGAAGGAGAATATCTCTCTATCGGACAATTATACGGAGCATGATTTTTTATATAATAATCTTACCGGGAAAGTAAATCAACTGATCGAACAGTTGCCTTTGCAATGCAGAAATGTATACTGTCTGAGCCGGGAAAAGGGGATGAGTGTCAGTGAAATAGCTGCCGCCTTGCTTATCTCAGAGTTTACAGTGAAAAATCATTTGAAAAAAGCCCTCAATTACCTTCGGAAAAATCTTCCGGAATATGTGACCGTCTTATTCCCCGCCGCATTCATAGCCTTTTGATCCCGGATCCAACGTAAGGAGGAGCAGGCTGATCTGACAGTTAATCAATAGAATAAACACCGTTGGATACACTACCACTTGTTTTGTAAGATTTTTTTTGATCGGAATAGCCCTTTTTCCGAGGTTATCCGACTATACTCTTGTATGTAGCGTACAGCACAAATTGTAGAACAGATACTTTATAGATAAATGGAAATAACACAAGAACTCCTTACCCGGTATTACCAGGGGGATTGTACACAAGAGGAGCAAAAGGCGGTAGAAGAGTGGATGGTTTCTCCTGAATCGGAGATAAGTTTTCCGGAAGGGAAGGATATGAACCGTATAATCGATACCATGTGGAGCAAGTTCAAGGAAGATATTGGTGATGAGAACCCGCCGGAGAGAGAGTCTGCCGGTCTGCTGCTTTATGTAGGCAGACTTTATCCTTATGCTGCGGCAGCTTGTCTGCTTCTGGCGGTTTTCTCCATTGCTTTCCTGTATCAGAAAACGATGCCGGATGTTTCGGTGGTCATGGAAAATACAGAGGAAACTTCGATACACCATCAGGCATACGGACTGAACTTTACACTTGCTCCCGAAAGTAGCATGAAGATGGTAACTGATTTGAAGGGAGCCACCGGACAGATCAGTTTTTGCGGAGCCATTGAAGTCAAAAATGAATCCGAAGCGATCACTCAGATCGATTTCTATTCAGGATGTGAGCGTCCTGCCTGTAAAAAGAAAACAGTGCCATTGGGAAATGGCAGGAGTTATATGGCGATCAGTTATCCTGAAAAAGATTGTGAAAGGCTTATTGTAGTACCACGTTGTGATGTTAAAAACCTTCCCCTTAAGATCAGGTTGAGTGCTTTAAAAGAGTTTAGTATATAACATTCACCGTGAATATTCTTGGGTTGGCTGGTCGTTGATCGTTTTCGTTACTCCTTTGAAAAATATAATATGGTTCTGCTTTTCAGGAATGATGTTCCTGTTGCTCCCCACTGTTTTAGTGGCTCAAACGGCCAGAAGTGGTCTGTCCGGTACGATAAAAGATTCATCGGGAGTAGTGGTCCCTGCGGCCAGTGTTTATCTTGAAAATACGCTCTACGGTGCTACCTCCGATGCAGCAGGGAGATTCGATATCAAAGAAATTCCGCCAGGAAAGTATATACTGGTCGTTGCCATCGTGGGATATGAAACCAGGAAAAAAGAAATTATCCTCGCAGCGGGAAGAGCTTATACACTTGAAATACTCCTTAAGGAAAGTGTTGAGGAGATGGAAGAGATTGAGATCATAATAAAATCAGAAGCAGAGAAGATCATGGAAACAGGGTATTCTGTCTATGTAATAGAAGCAGCTCCCCTTCAAAACAGGAATCTCGATGTGAACAAGGCATTGACCCAGGCATCGGGTGTTCGCCTGAGACAGGATGCCGGACTCGGCTCTTCTTTTTCACTCACGATGAACGGACTCAGGGCGGCACAATTCATCAATGGAATACCGGTTGACGTATTCGGGACTGCCTACAGGTTGAACAATATTCCGATCAATCAGGCACAGAGGATCGAAGTATACAAAGGCGTTGTACCGGCCTATCTTGGAGGAGATGCACTGGGAGGTGCTGTTAACCTGGTAACCAAAACAAGGCTGACCAATAGCCTGAATGCATCGTACTCATACGGATCGTTCAATACCCACAGGGGATCGTTGTATGGAGTATACAGAGATTCCTCTACAGGCTTAACCGCCATAGCCTCTGGCTTTATAAACTATAGTGACAACGATTATGTCATGAAAAATATGGAGATTAACCGGAACAGCTACTACGAAAAGCAGGATGTAAGACGTTTTAACGACCGGTATTTTTCTTATTCAGGAAGAATCGAAACCGGTGTGACGGGAAAAAAATACGCCGATGCCTTGTTGTTCAGTATTGCCAAAGCCTCGGTCAACAGAGGAATTCAGACTGGACCGCTACAATATCCCGCTGCCGGTGAGGTGACCGGAAACGAGGATAATACGCAGCTATATCTTAATTACCGGAAAGAGCAATTGTTTCATAAAAAAATAGATGTTAACCTGTTTGTCCTTTACAGTACTACACACACTCTTTATACCGACACGTCTTCGAATACTTATCAATGGGACGGTTCGATCCTGTATACAAGACCTCCCGGTTCGCAGCAGGGTGAGCTGGATGAAAAACAATTATTCAGGAACAGCCAGACGGATTTTGTACAACGGTATAACCTGATCTACCATATTCATGCCCGGCATGATCTGACGCTAAATTATATTTCAGCATATGCACACCGGAAAAGCAGGAACGACTGGACCTCTGCCCAGTCCTCCGGAGTCACGCAGCCAAGCGACTATACCAAATCGATCCTTGGAGTGGGTTATGATTCCAGGTTGTTATCAGATCGTTTGAAAAATTCGCTGTTTGTGAAAATGTACCAGTTCAATGCTAAAATAGAAAATGCTCTGAGCTGGGAAAACGGTTATTTCAGAAGCCATGGGCTGGAGACGAAAAAGACTTTCTGGGGAGCAGGGGGCGGGAGCTCTTTTGCACTTTTCCCCGGGATATTGATCAAGGGCAGCATCGAATATGCTTACCGGATCCCTTATGTATACGAGCTCCTTGGCGATGGACTTACTACCATTGCCAATACCAATCTCCTGCCGGAATCAAGTATGAACTACAATACAGGATATAGCATCCGTATTTTCGGGAACCCTGGTTTTACCATGACCTGGAGCAGCAGCGGTTTTCTCCGTCATGCCGATAATTTTATCCGGGTGGTACCGGCCAACAGAAGGATCACCCATGCCAATTTCAATAAGGTGCTGGTAAGAGGGATAGAATCAGATCTGAAAGCCACGATTGCAAAAAAAATACAACTGAATTTGAATCTGTCCTATCAGCAAGTGCTGGATGATAACCGGTTTGTAGGGCGGACCCGGATCGAGAATTATACCTATCGGCAGCAACTTCCGAACACTCCTTTTCTGTTTGGAAATGCAGACATAAGTTATGCCAAGATGAGGCTGTTGGGAGACAGACTTTTCGTTTCGCCTTATTATGCGTTGCTCTATGTACATAAATTCTATCTGGGATATGCCAATGTAGCGAAGGGTGGAATAAAAAATATGATCCCTACACAGTTCCTCCATGATCTGGGTGTAACGTTTTCCCGGCCGGGTTATCCTCTCGCGCTGTCGTTTGAGTGTACCAATCTGACCAACTCCCTGGCATACGATAATTTTCGGTTGCAAAAGCCAGGACGTGCCTATGCTGTAAAAATAAATTTTAACATAACCCAATAAACTATTACTAAATATTTGATCATATGAAAAAATCAATTTTGTTGTTGACTGTTCTTGTTGCACTTTCGTTGGGAGCCTGCCGAAAGAAAAATAAAGAAAAAGAAACTCCTTCTCCGAATAGTTCCAAATATGTACTGGAAGTCAGGACGGCTGATTTTGTCTTTGCCCTTCACCCGGTCGATAATCTTACTTCCGGAGAGGCTAAAATAGTAGACGCTTCGGAAGCTTTACTCAGTTATTATGTAGGAGACTGGGATTTTAACGGAGCACTTTATTCCCGTGATTATTCGCCGGATAAATTTTCTAAATTTCAGGTAGCAGACGGTGAAGTAAAGATCACGCAGTCACTGCCGATCGCGGGGAATTACGATGCCAACGCCAATGTTCGGCTGGACAACGACCGTGTATGGTTCGTCCGATCTATTGATGACAATAAGGTATACTGGGATATAGTCAATACCACTACCATGACGTATACCCAATCCGGAAATTTTACCCTGCCGCTGAAAGCAGATTATAAGTTGAGAAGTGGTTTTGCCAATAAGTTAGGGAACGATCTGGTTTTCGGATACCACCAGATTAAGGACGATGCTTCCGCTGTAGCAGATTCTGTATACATTGCTGTACTCAATGGAAGCGATTACAGTGTGAAAGCTCTGGACAGTGATAACCGTTCTGCGGCGGCCGGTGCTACTTATATCCGTTCTTCTTTTACGGCTGAAAATGGAGACGTTTATTTCCTGACGTTCCCGTTTGCCTATATCGGAAATAATGCGACCAAACCTTCTGCCATCATGCGTATCCGAAACGGGGAGACACAAATTGATGACAGTTATATGCTGAATGTGAGCGCAAAGGTGAGCAATAATAATCTTAATGGTCCCTCTGTTTACATGGGAAATAATAAACTGCTGGTACAGATCGTCCGGGAAGACCTGGTTGTAGACGGAGATTATTGGGGAGCATTTGAGGACGGCGTTTTTCAGAACGAATACTATGTATTGGATCTGGATGCGGAAAGTGCTACTAAGCTGAATGTTCCGCTAAGCCGCGGAAACGGTGACGGAAATCCTATAAAAACAGATAATGATTCTTATGCTTTTGTAGTCAATGAAGAGAATGGTAATTACATCTATACGTATAATACTTCTAATGGAGAGGTGAAACAAGGACTGAAGTATACCGGAGCTCTGGTAGTATATAAATTGCATAGTCTGGAATAAAAGAAAACCAGTAGTATAAAACAGGTAATACTATTGTAGTTTGATACAACAAATTAAATCCGGTTTAACCGTTCACCGTAATTTCACGATGAATGTTAAACCGGATTTTAAATAAAACCCGGTAGGTACACACAAGTATAGCATTCCCTAAACGATTTCGTTTGTTTTTGATTAGTTTTTAAAATGGCTGGTTTCGGATAAAAAGCAGCCTACATCTTATTTTTATACCTTTTTTCTGTATTTTTTCAGGAAGGATATGCAGGGATAATTATTCGTATCATTCTAAAAAAACATGCAAAAAATTTCCGAAACCAAAAAGTTGCGCATATATTTGCAACTGATTGGTTTCGGGAATTAATTTAAAATGAGAAGGGATATATTTCAGGCAGTAGCAGATCCTACAAGAAGGGCTATTATTGTGTTGATCGCTGTTCAGGCAATGACGCCTAATGCGATCGCAGAGCATTTTGATACAAGCAGGCAAGCTGTTTCAAAACATTTACGTATTCTAACGGAATGTGAACTGATCAGGCAAGAACAGAAAGGCCGGGAAATTTACTATCAGCTTGAAATTGAAAAAATAAAGGAGATCGACAAATGGCTGGAACAATTCCGTAAACTGTGGGAAAATCGTTTTGATAATCTGGACAAGTATCTTGCAAAAGTAAAAAAACATAAATAATGGCAACACCTAAAACATTGAAAACATGTGAGCAGGGGCATAAATTTTATAAAAGCAGCGACTGTCCCACTTGCCCTGTCTGTGAAAAGGCAAAAGAACCAGCATCGGGTTTCCTGGCCCTGTTGAGTAACCCGGCAAGAAATGCATTGTTGTACTATGGGATTGACACTACTCAAAAACTTGCCACTTATACAGAAAAGGAAATCCTTGCACTTCATGGAATTGGCAAAGCTTCTCTGCCTGCATTTAAACAGGCATTAAAAGACGCCGGGTTAACGTTCAAACCGGCAGAAAAAAACAGGTTGAATAGAATAACCTTTTAAACATAAAAATAATGAAGAAGCTACCTTTTGACTTCCTTGTGGATAAGGAAAATAATACTATTTATGTAAAACGTGAATTTGATGCAGGTCTTACATTAGTCTGGAAAGCATGGACAACCGCCGAAATACTTGATCAGTGGTGGGCTCCTAAACCCTGGAGAGCCGAAACAAAATCGATGGATTTTCGCGAAGGCGGTTACTGGCATTATGCAATGGTTAGTCCCGAAGGTGATAGACACTGGAGTAAAGCTCATTACTTGTCGATTGAGCATGAAAAAAAATTTGTTGCCAGAGACGGTTTCTGTGATGAAAATGGTACGATGAACTCTGAGCTTCCTCAAAACAACTGGGAAAACCGTTTTACAGCCAAAGGTGAGCAGACAGAGGTCTCGATCACACTCCTGTTCGATAGGCTTGAAGATCTTGAAAAGACAATAGAAATGGGCTTCAGGGAAGGTTTCTCAATGGGATTGCAGAACCTGGACGAACTGCTGGATAGACTTACGAAATAATTAAATTATATTAGATAGGCTGTCTGATAATCGGATTAAAATTAATCCGGGACATTTTAAAATTATAAATCAATTTTTTAAAAATTTAACTATGAAAAAAGATAAGATTATATTTTGGGTTGCTACAGGGTTTATTTCCCTGTTTGAAGGATTGATGCCGCTGAGTACTTTATTGTTTGCGCCTGAATATATAAATGTAGGGACAAAACCATTGGGATATCCTGACTATTTTTCGGTAGCGCTGATCATCTTTAAAGTCCTGGGAACCGTAGCGCTGTTAATTCCTAATCTGAATGCCCGCGTAAAGGAATGGGCTTATGCAGGGTTAACGTTTAGTCTGATCTTTGCTACCATCAGTCATCTGGCGGTTGACGGATGGGTATTTGATAGTTTCTTCCCTCTGATTATTCTGGGAGTACTGGCTGTTTCCTATTCCTATAATAGAAGACTAAGAAACAAAAATATTGTTTGAGAAAAAGTCTGTGAATACATTGTTCATGGAAAAAAATTTGTGCTTCAGGTTCTGGTGAATAGATACAGTAGAGAAGGAAATCATCTAGTGGATGATGTAAGGAGAGTTTATAGTTGGACTGTGTAAAATATAGACAAACATAAAAAATAAAGGAGAGTGTTTTTACTCCCCTTTGTGGGCCTGCTTGGGATCGAACCAACTCCGATAGTTATCGGAGCCCTGATTATGAGTTATGGTACTTAAGTAAAAGTTTCTCAGTGATTTCCGGATACGATTTGAGGTTTTTTATATAAGTCTTGGATTTCATTTTTTTGATATGTTTTTCGATGGCTCTTGCTTGTGTATCGGACTTACAGGCAATGGACAAAAATACTTTCCAATCATGATGTCTGGCAGTGTATTTTTTTTCATAATAAGCTTGCAAGTGTTTTCTTAGACGTTCTTCGACAGAACCGGAGGTAAATCCAATGTAAAAAGTATCCGCAGTTGGACTGTGTAAAATATAGACGAACATAAAAAAATAAAGGAGAGTGTTTTTACTCTCCTTTGTGGGCCTGCTTGGGATCGAACCAAGGACCCCCTGATTATGAGACAGGGTATATAGCTATTTTTTTAAAGCAACTACTCTTTATACAACTTATTCTTAAGGAGTTATTAGTATCAACTAATACTAAGAAAAATCAACAATCGTTAATTTAACATCAACCTTTGTGCAAGTAAAAGCTACAGCTATGAAGAATGCAATAGTTTCATTATTCCTAGATACTCGTTATGAAACAAAGTCTAAGGAATACCCCATAAAACTAAGGATCTATTTTCAAACAAAGACAAAATATTATGGGATAAAAGATCATTCAGCTACAGAATCAGAATTTAAAAAGATTACTGGTGATAAACCTAGGGAAGAATATAGGAAGATAAAAAATGATCTTAATAAGGCAATCCAGGATGCGGAAGAAATAATCGATAAACTACCTTATTTCACTTTTGAGCAGTTTGAAAAACAATATCTAAACGGTCAAAATAAACTAGATAAAAATTTATTTACTTGGATAGATAATAAGGTTAAAAAACTAGAAGGAGAAGAAAGGTTAAAAACTGCTGAACTTTATGAACTCAGTGGGACATCTTTTAAAAAGTATACTGGCAAAAAAGACTTGAATTTTTATGACATAACAGTCGATTTCTTAAATAAATATGAAAAGTGGTTTCTGGAAGTTGAACAAAACTCAATAACCACTTTAGGGATTTATTTAAGGAACATTCGTGCCATGTTTAATGAGGCTATTGAAGCCAAAGTAATTCTAGCAGATTGTTACCCTTTCGGTTATAGAAGATTTGAAATACCAGCTTCAAAGAATACCAAAAAAGCATTACCTATTTCAGATATAGGTAAATTATTCAAAGCATCTTCTACAGGGAGTGATTATGAAAAGAGATGGAAAGCAATGTGGTTTTTTATTTATCTCTGTAACGGTTTAAATACTAAAGATGTTTGTATGCTAAAGTATAACAATTTAATAGGAGATAAGATTGTTTTAATAAGAGAGAAAACCAAAGTTACCAAAAGGAAATCTGTGCAACGAATTGAGATAATTATAACTAAAGAGATTCGGGCAATAATTGATAAATGGGGAGTAAAACCAACAGAGGGAGATAAATATATATTTCCCATTTTAACACCCGATATGTCTCCACAGCAAAAAAAGCAAACGATTCATCAAACAATTAAAAAAATCAATAAGTATATACGTCGCATTGCTAAAAGTGCAGGAATCAAACAGGATATAAAGACAATGGAAGCCAGACATAGTTTTGCTACCGTTCTAAAAAACTCAGGTGCTTCAATAGAATTTATATCTGAAAGCATGGGACATGGAAGTATTAAAACAACACAAGATTATCTTGGAAGTTTTGAGGACGATAAGAAAAAAGAATTTGCTGAAAAACTATTGGATTTTGGAAATACTAAACCTAATCGCCGTGCTAGAAAATAAGGGTTCAAATATTCAGGGGTATTATTTATGCTATTATATTCCTTCCAAAAATGACAAGACTGTTTTGAGCAATCTGTTAATTGATTTTAAAGGTAATAGTAATATTGATATAGTTAAAGAAGTATGTAAATGGGCCTGTAATGAATTATCTAATAAGGAAATTAAGATCACAACCATTATAAGAGCATTAAGCAGTATTGAAATAGAAGCTGATAGGGAAACGAGTTTAGATGCATTGGGTAATAGTTTAGCTATATGTTTGAATGCTAATTATAGACCTGAAATATTGAAAAAAAATCGATATACCTATCCTCTAAAGAAAATTGATATAGAAAAGCGAAGCAAGGAAATAGAAAATGTTTATTATACTGACTATACTTTCTCAAAGAATGATAGCATTTTAATAATTGATGACATTTATACAACGGGGACAACAATTAACGAGATTATACGGGCACTTAGAAGTAAAAATCCCGAAATGGCAATCTGTTACTTCACCGTCGGAAAAACTAGTTTCCAGAATGATAAAAATGAGGTCATATCGTTACCTGGCTATCTGTGTAAGAAAAATATTTTAAGATTAGAGGATGCAATTGGCAATTATGTATTACAATGGGATTAAATTGCATTTCCCTTGTAATACATATTCAAATACTGGTTTTTCTGATTTTTCGCCTAACCAATATAAGTCTACCAACTTTTCTGCCTCGTTATATGTACAATGATTTGGAATCATATCTAATAAATTCATATCTCCTTTATGTAGAGAGCGTATTTCTATTATTTCGACTTTACATATAGCTGTTCCATTTTTATGAGTATCGATATAATAGTAGCAATCATCTATATTGTCAAATAGGAAAAAAGAGCTCAAGCGGCTTGGTTTGTTAGGATACTTATTAATTCGAATTTTTTCATATAGAAATTCCCATATATAAGTTCCCACATATAAAGCTTTTATGCCTAAAGAATCCAATTGTTTAATAATTTCAATCAGTTTTTTTTCTGTAACAAATTTATTTTTATGTTGATCCTTTTTGGTAATGGTTACAATTTCATAGATACCATTAACCGCTTTTGGAAATTGCTCAAGATAAAAACTGCCAAATGATGCTAAATTATTATTTATTACCAAATAAAGTTCTATAGGAAGATCATCTTCTTCGGAAGCATTAACAATAAAGCTGACTAAAGAATAATGTTCCTTATATTCATTTAATGTTAAAGAATAATTGGTTTGTTTGGTATCTATATCAATTTGTCCATTAATAGAATCAATCACTTTGTAATAGTCCATAACTATAGCTTTATAATAAGTCAATTATTTTTACAAGCTTCAGGTGTTCTACATCCACAACTACTTGGTTTGTGGCATGCGTGATCCTTACATCTTGCAGCATCAAAATCTTGCATTTCAGTTTCAAAAATAGTTTTATATAGCACTTTTGTTTTCTCAAAAGCATTATATAAGTTTTCTTTATCTTTTTCTCCATACATACCAAAATATGGATAGTGATGAACAAAATAGCCGAATATCTTATTACAATCTTCAGCATAAGCTTTTGTATCGAGAATGTGCTGGTGCCAAAACTTGTCCATAATTTTATTCGGGACGATGTCTTGTTCTGGAAATAATTTAACAAGAGTCAAGTATTTTTTATACTCAACTTCTGCAAAATCACAAAGCTCTTGAGTCCAATCTTCATTTGAATCCATCAATTTCCATTTTATTCTATTCAGGTCCAATGATTGAATCTCTATAGAAAGATTATTGGTTAAAAAAGTCGTTTTCATATCTATGATTTTTACTCACTAAATTAAATTGGATAAATGTTAATTGTGTTATTTACATACTTTTCAATTCATTCAAAATACGCTATGGAGCGTATTTTGATATCTTTTTGCTAATTTACACATTTAGTCAACTGTAAAGACAAAACCAATTTGTTATTAATTATGGAATCATATAGAAAAACGGATCAGCATTATATTGATAATTATGATCGTACAACAATACAAAAGTTAAAACAAATTGAAGCAACTGATAGAATACAATGGAGCGAAATATATTGTACCGAAAATCCTCAACAACACAAAGGCTATGATTCTTTTAATAAATTCTACATGGAAGCAATAAGCCGCGCAAAAATAAAGAATAGCGTAATACAAAGTCAAATAGCATCTGATGAGCAGAAAGATAGATTAATCAGGAATAATCCCATCCCTCAAAATATCAAATGCAGTTATTGCAATTGCCAAATGATCTTTGAACTCCATATGTTCAAGGAAAACGATACGGAAATTTTATTTATATATAATTGTCCTAAAGGACACCTACCTAAAAAAGCAATTTATAAAACTGGAAGGGAGTATATTTTTGCAAAAAGAAAATGCACACTATGAGGTGGTGATTTTTCATCAGAAAAGAAAACACTTCCTGAGAAATTAATTTTTACGGAAACATGTAACAAATGTGGCAATGTCGTTATCGATGAGTACGATTTAAGCGTATCTAAGGAGGAAGCAATTAATGAAAATGATCGCCAAAAATACTGTACACATTTTATTGGGAAAACCGACTTTTGGGATGATCTTAGAAAGTTAAGTGATCTCCATGATTTATTAGAAAAAGCAGACAACGATAAATTACTTAAAGGGAAATACGAAGTTGATAAGATTGAAAAATTGAATATCCCTAAATTGGAACAAAGGTTAGTAAAATTAGCAGAGAAATTAGGCTATATAAAATTTCAATTTGAAACTCCAGATACAAAACGTCATCTTATTATTCCATTTAACACTCAAGATCCAACTGATAAAAATGAAACAGAAAGTATTAAACTTTTAATGAAAGCAATTAAACAGGAGTTATTCCCAACAAATTGGAGATTGATGACAAATGGTATTTCATATCGTATGGGATACCTTACAGGGCAATTGAAGGCTTATGAAAGCGATGACGATTTATTCAAAATAGCGAAAGAATTAAAAGGTAAGAAATCTAGATAAAGTATCCAATTTACACTGAGTATATGAAAGGACTAACATGATGGATAATAGTTTTGTGATTTAATAATAGTACTATTAAATAAATAAGTATCATTTTATATTTATAATGTCAGTTTTATAAGTATAAATACGTATAGGGTGGTTTTTTTATCTTAGCAATTTATATTTCTTTTATATAAATTTCTATCATTATTATAGCTATGGAATTTATTTTATCATAGACTATTCCTTCTACCTTTAAACTTAAAACCTCAATGAAAAAAACTTTTCTATCACTTCTATTGTCATTATTATTTATTATCGTGAACGGACAAAATCATGACCTTAAAGTCGTAATTAATCCTGCAGAAGATAATTTTTTACTTTCTGAATACGATGTTGTTAATAAGCGTCAAAAACCTCTATTGCCAGATACAGCATTTGATTATAATATGTACATATATAAAAGAATCTATACTCCTTATATTTATCGGAATACTGTAGTGATTGTAAGATTATTCGATCAAACTCAAAAAAAATTATTAAAGCTGCGAGAAGTTGATAAAGATATAAAAGTTAAAATTACAATAGGAGGTAAAGAGCAAATAGTCATACCTACTCCTGATGAATTAGATATGACCGATTTTAATTTAGTTTTTAATCAATATTTTCATGGTATTGAGCTAACGCATAATAGTGAAGTGACAATTCAAGTTATTCTATCAAATAGCAATTACAATTTCAATAACTCACCGGAAAGTAGAATTTCTTGTTGTAGTCAATGATTCGTTTGGCCC
>CAYTGJ010000046.1:0-1228 GCA_964437245.1 uncultured Chitinophagaceae bacterium | reverse complement strand
TATACGAGATATCAAGCTTTTGGTGCTGATATTGGTGGATTTTGGTTTCCTACATTGCAATTTTCTTCCAATTTAAAAGCTACAAAAGATGGAGTACCATTTGCAAGTTTACCCATAGGTATAGCCTGGGGTTTGAAATATTCAACACAAAAGGGGAGGTATATTGGTGGTTCTGTAATGGCAAATTGGCTAATATATACACAGCCTGAAGGTACCAATCCTGCAACTAGTAATTCATTTAATTTACAAGGTGCAACTACTGGGGTTCTTTTTGATATAAATGATGTAATAACTCTTGGTTATGCATACGGTTTCAATTTTAGGTCTGGACAAACTGACCCTGGTCATATGCTAGTATTAGGATTCGGTTCTAAAGCAATAAATTTCTTAAAAAAGGATAAAGAGTCAAAATGAAAATAATATTAATACCTCTATTACTTATTACTTTGTATGCACCATGTTTTTGTCAAAATACTAAGATAGTCTATACTGCCTATAATGGATTTGAAGATGAACAATTGAAAATTAAACTTGATAGTGCTATCAAAATATTAGAACAAATTGTCAATAACGATGCCTTTGAGATTTTAGTAAAACATACAAAATATTTAAGGAAGAATAGAAAATCAAACAGTGAAATTTACTCATTAATAAAAACTGGTCAGGAAGAAGAAAGTATAGCCGATAGTATCATTAATTTAAAATTGATGGCATATGAAAGCGAAAAAAATGAAATAGGACACACTGATGCAGGAGATACAATACACACAAATAAGGGATATATATTAGAGAATCCTGCTCATATTTACGCAAGTCACCTATTACATGAATATTGTCATGTGCTTGGATTTACACATGCCTTTTTAAGAATGCCATTTAGGTTTATGAGTGTCCCGTATCGAATAGGGACAATTGTTGAAAAAATTAATATCACTATTTAACAGTATTTAGAACAAACCAAATCTAGAATGCTCTTAATTTGGTTTGTTCTAAACATTCTGCACTTCATGCTCCCAGTCTTTGCCTCCTTTGAATAAACCACCTTTAGTATTCTGCATGATCAGTATAAAGGCCGTATTTGGGTAAGACTCTTTAAATGACTTGAATTGTTCCAAAGTAATTTTTAAGTCTGTAACAGAATCGAAGATCACAAAATTGTACTCATTGATGTTTGCTTGTAACCCTCCCGAAAACCTGGACAGCCTAAAATTAGTTAAATTTAGTAACT
>CAYTGJ010000045.1:29282-29848 GCA_964437245.1 uncultured Chitinophagaceae bacterium | reverse complement strand
GGGGCGCGATGCTGGCCAACAGCCGTACGGCGCTGCTGATCGCGCCGCACCTGGCCTTGTTCCCGGGCTTCGCCATCCTGTTGCTGGTATTCGGCCGGTATCTCTATAAGAAACTGGTCGGGGAAAAGGTCCCCGGACAAGTGGTTTATACCAGTAAATCGTCGTCCTTACTGCAATTTGGAGTACTGCTTTTATTGACAGCAGTACTGATCCTTCCGATTCGTGGAGGCTGGCAGCAAATTCCGATGAATGAAAGTTCGGTGTATTTCTGTTCCAGTAATTTATCCAACCAGGCTGCGGTAAATCTTCCCTGGACGTTTATCCATTCCCTTCTGGAAAAATCGTATTCGGATAAAAATCCTTATGAATACAGTGATGATGCAACAGCAGGAAATTTCGTAAGCAAATTATATCAGGACGACTCCGATACCACAGCCCTGGTTATGGTAGAGGGAAAAAACAATGTGTTGATCATCCTTTGGGAAAGTTTTACCTCCAAAGCAGATGTAGATTCTGTAACTCCTGAATTTAACAGACTGAAGAAGGAAGGGATTTTTTTTAGCAAT
>CAYTGJ010000045.1:0-29272 GCA_964437245.1 uncultured Chitinophagaceae bacterium | reverse complement strand
TACAGGAGACCGGAGTGACAAAGGAATTGTAGCGGTGCTGAGTGGCTACCCGGCGCTTCCCGTACCTTCTATTATTATGAATCCGAATAAAAGTATGAAGTTATCTTCCCTGTCCAGGGACTTTAGCAAAGAGGGGTATAACAGTGCTTTTTATTATGGAGGCGAACTGGCGTTTGCCAATATGAATACGTACCTCGTACAGAACAAATTTTTGCGTACCGTCAGTAAAGAAAATTTTGAAAAAAGAGAAATGAACTCCAAATGGGGAGCACACGACGACGTAGTATTCCGGCGCGTCAGGGCCGAACTGGATACTATGAAAATACCTTTCTTTACTATGCTTTTTACCCTGAGTAGTCATGAGCCTTTTGAAATTCCGATGGAGGCCAGGTATAAGGGAGGAGATAAACCATCTTTGTTTTTAAGTTCACTTTATTATACCGATAAATGTTTGGGAGAATTTATCACAGAAGCAAAAAAAAGTACCTGGTGGCATAATACCCTGGTGGTAGTGATTGCCGATCATGGTCATGTACTGCCGGGAAACTATTATGCTACTCATGATAAAAGTGAATTTAAGATCCCGATGTTGTGGCTCGGCGGTGCTTTGACAAAGAAAGATACGGTCATCACAAAAATAGCGTCGCAGACAGATCTTGCTGCCACGCTGAATGCACAGTTCGGGAGAAAAGACAGTACCTATACATTTAGCAGAAATATATTATCCCCGAATTACCAGGAATCTGCTTACTATGCTTTCAACGATGGGTTCGGATTCCTGAAACCGGAAGGTTATTTTTTATATGATCATACTTCCGGTAGTTTGATGATCAGGGAAGGTAAGGTGGACGAGCGAATGATCGAAGAGGGTAAAGCCATCCAACAGGTCACTTATCGGGATTACCTGAAGAAATAATACAGAAGAGATTATCTGAAGGTTATCTCAGAAATGAGATAATACTTTGGAAAGAAAGGACTATAATCAATTTATATGATCCCCTCATCTGGAATCCAGTATCTGGAATCTAGTATCTATTTAATGCTTCCCCGTATCGATCAGGTGCGCTATCTTTTTCAGATCTTCCGGAGTATCAATTCCGATCGTTTCCATTTCGGTCACAGCTACTTTTATTTTGTAGCCATTTTGCAGCCACCGGAGTTGTTCCAGCGCTTCAGCCTGTTCCAGCGACGAGGGCGTTAAACGGGTTATTTCTTCCAGGACATCGAAGCGGTAAGCATATATCCCGATGTGTTTGTAAAAATCATGTTTTTGAAGCCATTCTTCTTTTGGAATCCCCCGCAGATAAGGAATTGTCTGACGGCTGAAATAAATAGCTTCTTTTTTTTCATCCCAGACTAGTTTAGGAGTGTTGGGATTGAAAAGTGTTTCTTCTTCTGTGATCTTTTTGGCCAGCGTGGCGATCTGGGTATCGTGTTTGAGTGTTTTGGCCAGCAGATCAATTTGTTCAGGTTGTATAAACGGCTCATCTCCCTGGATATTGATGATAAAATCATAATTCCCTTCTTCTTTCTGAAGGACCTCCATACAGCGGTCGGTTCCGCTCTGGTGAGTTTCAGAGGTCATGCACACATGCCCTTTAAAACTTCTGATATGTTCCTGTATTTTAGGATGGTCCGTTGCTACAATTATTTTGGCGAGTGAAGACGATTTGGACGCTTGCTCATAAACCCGCTGAACCATGGATTTTCCTCCTATGTCCACCAGTGCTTTTTCAGGGAAACGGGTAGAGGCAAACCGGGCGGGAATAATGCCGAGGATCTTCATATGCGGTTCTTTGATTTAATTGTTAAATTTACGTTCGAATATACATCAAAAAAATTACTTGGAAAAAATAACAGTCAGGTATCACGAACCCGGAGGCATCATCTGGAAAGTACTCCCCGATGAAGAAGGGAAACTGCTGGTCATAGAGTCCAGAGACAGTACCTTACGGAAAACATCCTGGGGGGTAGTCGCCCTTTCAGACGGAGCATTCCTTCTTAAGGGAGTTCCTGCTCCCAAACCCTGGTGGATAGGATTAAAAGCTGTCATATCAGGGAAAGCGATCTTTCAGGGATATAAAGAAAGTCAGAGTCCGGAACCTAAAGGGGTGTATGCAATGGATCTCCGGAGCGGAAAAATATCCTGGCAGGACGAAGAAAAAAGTGTTCATTCTTTCGGAGCATCCGGTACCGTGTTGCTCTCCCTAAGGCAAGAAGAGGACGAAGCCCTCTATGTGATGGAAGTGTCAACAGGAAAAGAACGGAAGTCCGGAGAACAGGAAGCCTTCAGGAATGCAACACCTCCTGAAACTATGTCTGTTTTCCCGCTGTTATACACCGAAGAGAACAGCCATTATCCTACACTTTCTGTGTTTCTCGAAGAGCAGGGGTATAAGAATACCGGGCCGGTAGAATACCTGGAATACAATGCATATATATTCATCTCTTTTTATATTCAGGAAGGGAAAAAAGTGATCAACCTCCTGATGGTGTTAAAAGAAGACGGTACGATTGTACTACAGGAAAGACTTACAGAAGGAACGGACGGAGTTGGGATGGCCTCTTTTTTTATTTGTCATCAAACCCTGATCTATATAAAAAATAAAATCAGCCTAGCGCTGGTACGACTGTCATGAAAGAAGAAACAAATACCGACGGTAATTTGCTGTTCCCCGTTTTTTTCAGGCTGGACAAACTTCAGTTATTGATCGTGGGCGGCGGAGCAGTGGGATTGGAAAAGGTGGAAGCGATTTTCAAAAACAGCGGGAATGCCCGCGTGACGATCGTGGCACCAGAGATCAGGGAAGAGATCCGGGCATTAGCGGAAAAACATCCGGCCCTTCAATTGGTATTCAAACCTTATGATTCTTCAGACCTGGAAGGAATTGATCTGGTGATTGCCGCTACCTGTATTCATGAATTGAATGCGCAGGTACAGCAGGAGGCTAAGCAGCGAAAGATTTTGTGCAACGTGGCGGATACTCCTGAAAGCTGTGATTTTTATATGTGTTCGGTGGTCAAAAAAGGAGATCTGAAAATCGCTATTTCTACGAATGGGAAATCTCCTACATTCGCCAAGAGAGTGCGGGAGATGCTGGAAGATATTTTACCGGAAGGAATAGACGCAGTGCTGGAAAACCTGACCAGGATCAGAGAAAAATTGAAAGGTGATTTTGAATACAAAGTAAAAAAACTGGAAGAGATCACGTCTGTCATGAAAGAAGGGGAAAAGGGAATAGAATAAGAGAGGGACGTATACAATGAAAGAAGCGATCATAGCGCTGGAGGCACTGACAATAAAAGCCGGAGCGAAAACACTGCTGGAAAATATTTCCTTCTCGGTGTCGGAAGGAGAGGCCTGGGCGATCACCGGACCTTCCGGAAGCGGGAAAACTACTTTGGGAAAAGTATTAGCGGGCTATTACCCGGTGGAACAGGAAACGTTGTCGTTCCGGTTGCCGGCTTCGTCCAAACGTATTTTTGTAAGTCAGCAACACGATTTTCGTTACCTTTCTTCAGCCCGGTCATATTATCAGCAACGGTTTGACAGTAACTATGGGGCGGATTTTCCGCTTGTCAGAGAAGCACTCGGAAAAAAGCAGGAAGACCAGCCAGGGTTTGAAGACAGATTGAAAAAGATCGTCTCTCTTCTGAAAATTGAATTGCTGCTGGACAGCCGTTTGATAGAATTGTCGAACGGAGAAGGGAAAAGAGTACAACTGGCTCAGGCACTTTTGCAGGAGCCTCAGATCCTCATTCTCGACAATCCATTTATAGGACTGGATGTAGAGACAAGAACGATCCTGAAAGAGTTGATCAATGCGTTGATTGCTTCAGGTGTTTATATTTTTCTGATCACCGGCCGGGAAGATATTCCGGAGGGGATTACTCATGTACTGGTATTGGAGTCCGGGAAAAAGCAGGGAAGCTATGAGCGAAAGGAGTTTGAGAAGCTACCTGTGATTTCTGTCCGTGAAAATCCAGTGTCTCTTGACCTGGACTTATTAAAGAAATTACTATCGGTTCCTTACGAAGATTCTTTTTCTGTAGCCGTAGAAATGAACAAGGTGACGATCGGGTACGACGAAAAAATTATTCTGGATCAGCTCAGCTGGAAAGTGAACAAAGGAGAACGCTGGGCATTGAGAGGGGAGAACGGGTCCGGAAAATCCACCTTACTCAGTCTGATCACAGCCGATAATCCTAAAGCATATAGTAATGAAATCTATCTGTTTGACCGGAGAAGAGGATCCGGTGAAAGTATCTGGGATATAAAAAAGAAGATCGGGCAGATCTCGCCGGAACTTCATATCTTTTTTCACCGCAATACGAATTATACCGAAGCATTGTCATTGAATTCCAGAGGGGTAGCTGCGAATGACTTCTCCTCTTCGGTGACTTGTTTTGAAGTCGTATGTTCCGGATTTTACGATCAGGTCGGGTCTTCGCACGAGTTGGCCTCCCTCCAGTATAAATATGTAGAGGAGTGGATGGCTCTCTTACATATATCGGATTTCAAAAAGCTGCCACTGAGTACTTTATCACTCGGACACCAGAGGCTGGTACTTTTGGCCCGGGCACTGGTGAAAAATCCTCCTTTACTGATCCTGGACGAACCTTGCCAGGGATTGGATCCCGAACAAACCAGGTATTTTGTCCGGATGGTGGATGAGATTTGCCGCCATTCGGATAAAACATTGATCTACGTATCGCATTATGTTTCAGATATTCCTTCCTGTGTGAATAAGATACTTACGCTTGAAAAAGGCAAAAAAGGCATTTTTACAGAAAGAAACTAGTTTTTGAAACCGGATGAATTAGCATGATAAGGATATAAAGTGTTATAACTATGTACCTTTAAAATACTAAAAAAGCTATTTTTTTGAATATTTTAAACTTTTAAGGGAAAATAAGAGATACACTAATGCGATATAATATCACCTCGAAAAAACACCTTTAAAATACTTTTTTCGCCTTTTTTGTGAAGAATGTCATTAAAAATTTGCACGATTTTTTAATATATACATCAGAAAGCCATAGTTTCTCTATAAAAATCACAAACAGAGAGTATTAAAATTTAAAAACTATTCTATGAAAGTACTTTACTCCATCATGGTAGGGATCCTTTTGTTGGTCCAACACAATCTTAGTGCCCAGTCGCCTTATGCAATTGCTCCCAAATGGTATTTTGGCCGTCAGGGAGGGATTAATTTCTCAGGAGGAGCTCCTGTAGTACTGACAGGGGGACAGGTAAACGGAAATGGTCAGGAAGCTTCTTCCACAATGTGTGATCCGGATGGGAATGTGGTATTTTATACAGATAGCCGCCGGTTGTATAGTGGAAATCATACCCTGGTTCAAAATATCAACGGTGGGACTTCTTCTACGAACTCCAGTGTCAGTTTCCCTGACCCTGCCGATCCTGCCAACCGTTTTTACCTGGTTACAGCCAATCAGGATGCTGGAGGAGGAGGAGATTTTAGTGCTACACTGGGAATACACTATTATCACATTGAAAAAACAGGCCCGGGGACGATCAGTGTCTTAGCTGGTCCTGTACAATTGGCATCAGGTACAGAAGTTTCGGAGCAGCTCTGCGGTGGAACCGACACAAGCGGCGGATATTGGGTTGTGGCGCACCAGGGAGGTGGGGCTGGAAACGGAAATCAGATCTGGTCATGGAATTTTACCGATACCGGAGTCGGGACCAAACAAATCAGTTCGGTGGCAGGTACGGAAACAGGAAATCCTTTCCAGGGATCCTTAAAAATAAATAAATGTCAGACCCGGTTAGCAGCGGTATATTATACCGGAGCCGTGGAAGTATACAACTGGGATCAGGCTGCCGGAAGAGTGACTTCTTTGTACCGGTCGGTTACGTTACCAGGATCTTTTGGATATGGGTGCGAATTTTCTCCGGATGGAAATATTCTCTACATCACTTCTTTAGTGGCTAATCAGTTGTATCAGTATGATCTTACGACCAATACGCTACTCGCTTTGCCCGGAGGATCAAGTACAAATAATATTAATGAGATGGGAACACTTCAGTTGGGACCGGATGATAAAATCTATGTTACTAACGTGTCTAACTTTGGCTTGCCTTCTTATATAGGAGTCGTAAATGCCCCGGATGTGTCCGGCACAGGTTGTAATTACAGCGGTACTGGTTTTGTACTTAATAATACAGCAGGATTTTATCCCAATATCTATCGGGGGATTGCTAACCAGGCCTGGACAAACCCGACGCTCACGTTGAATAACACAGGTGCTTGTGAGACAATCGCGTTCACTTATTTGTTCCAGACTTATTTCAGAACCAATGTAGTGGTAGTGGCGGGTTCGGAAGAATGGGATTTTGGCGAAGGGGCAGGATTCCAGACTGGTCTGGGAGCCACCCCTTCGCATGCCTATGGTACTCATGGCAATTATACCGTGAGGCTCCGGGTGACGGATGCTACTTGTGGAAAAGTGTGGAATACTTCCTTCTCCATAACCGTGAACGATTGCGGATCGTGTACCCCTCCCGGTGCTCCTACCAATATAACGATCAGTACGGGAAGAGATATTTGCAGTGATTTCTCCGGTTCTGTGACCCTGACCGCCAGCGGAGGCTCTTCGGGAGACGATGTTCAATGGTTTACCGGAAGTTGTGGAGGCACACTGCTACACACAGGAGCTTCACTGGCAGTGCCACTCAGTACACCAGCGGCAGGAACCTATAAATATTATGTACGCAGGACCAATAGTTGTGGGAATTCAGTATGTATTGAAGATTCTATAATAGTACACGAACTTCCTGTTGCTCCTGTGAGTGCAGCTCCCGCCACACCGGAGTTCTGTGAAGGGGTAGGAGGGAATGTAAACCTGACGGCTACCGGAGGCTCAGGAGAAAGGCTCGTATGGTATGCTACAGGATGTGGTTCCGGAACCGCTTTAGGCCAGGGTACTCCTTTATCCGTAACTGTTCCCGGTGCTACCTCCAGTTATTTTGCACGTTGGGAAAGTACCGGATGTACGGCTTCCAATTGTGAGGAAGCTACGATCACGATTCATCCCAGTCCTGTTCCGGCTATTGTAGGAGGAGGATCGGTATGCCAGGATAGTATAAGAAGTTTTTCTACAACGGCTTCCGGCAACACGTTTGGCTGGACATTTACCTCTACGGGTACCGGAAGTATTATTTCTGGGGCGGGAACAAATTCCATTGAGTTGAATATCGGAACGGAGAGTGGGCTTCTGAGTCTTACGGAAACGGATGCGCAGTTATGTGAGACCACCGTCAGCAGAACGATTACGGTAGAAGTGCCATCAGGACCTTTGGCGTATGCCGGAGCTGATAGAAATGTATGTACTCCTTCTGTGCAATTGGCTGCCGGTAATACCGCTGGTGTTTGGTCAGTGTTGAGTGGTGGCGGTACTTTTTCTCCTGACGATACTACTCCGGATGCCATTGTCTCCGGACTCTCGGCAGGAGCCAATCAGTTGATCTGGACGGTGACCGGAAGCTGCGGATACGTTTCTATGGATGCTGTAATTCTTACCCTGGGAACCTCCAGTCTTTCCGTGAGTTTGTATGCAAATGCAGATACGACTTGTGCCGGAACACCGAAACAAATTCTTGCCATACCGGGAGGAAACGGTTCCGGAGACTATACCTTTATCTGGAGCAGTTCGGATAACAGTTTTAACCGGACGACGACTTCCACCGATGTGCTTGTAGCACCCATAGGCTTTGCGACTACTTATTATCTTACGATACAAGATAATCTGAATGCGGGGTGTGCTTCTGCAGACAGCATCGAACTCTATGCGATCAGTGATCAGCAGCTGGTTGTACCTAACCTGATCACTCCGAATGGAGATAATAAAAATGATTACCTGGAAATACGGGACGTCAACGAGCATAGAATTCTTCCGGGCTCTTCTCTGGAAGTAGTCAATCGTTGGGGAGACAGGGTGTATAAGAACAGCAATTACGACAATAGCTGGAACGCAATGGATCTATCCGATGGGGTATACTATTATCATATCCAGGCTGGCTGCGGAAGTCGTGTATACAAAGGCTGGCTGCAGATCATTCACTAAAGAGATTTGTTCCTATGGGGTTTAAATACGTTGAACCTCATAGGAACAAATGTTAATAGTATCTTGAGATATAAGATGTCAGAGACAGAATTCCATAGAATAGATAGAATGAGACAATACTAGAGGCGATCTTGTATCTGAAATCCGGCCTCCTGTATTAAAAGCAAAACCTTCGGCAATTTAAACTCCCGAAGGTTTTGCTTTTAAAGGGAAGTGTCAGGGTTTAAAAAAACTCTCTCATTTTTTCGAAAAAGCTTTTGTCTTGTTTTCCCGGATTAGGTTTGAAATTTTCTGCCCCCTGAAACTTCTGAAGCGCTTCTTTTTCTTCCTTGGAAAGATGTTGTGGCGTCCATACGTTTACGTGGATCAGTTGATCTCCTTTTTCATATCCGTTGAGATCCTGTATTCCTTTTCCTTTCAAGCGAAGGATCTTTCCGCTTTGCGTCCCAGGATCGATTTTGATCTTTACCTTCCCGTCAATGGTAGGTACTTCGATCGAAGCACCGAATACCGCATCGGTAAAACTAATGTACAGATCATAAACGACATTGTTCCCCTCTCTTTTCAGAACGTCATTTTCGGCTTCTTCGATGACGATGATCAGGTCACCGGCAACACCACCTCCCTGAGGATAATTTCCTTTGCCGCTCATCGAAAGCTGCATCCCGTCCGATACTCCGGCAGGTATTTTGATCGTAATGATTTCTTCTCTTTCCTGGGTCCCGGCTCCGTGGCATACAGTACATTTTTCACTGACGATGCTTCCGGTTCCCTGGCAGGTAGTACAAGTAGCGCTGGATACCATTCTGCCGAGCATGGTATCTACTACTTTCCTGGTTTGTCCGGTTCCCTGGCAGGTAGGACAGGCTTTTACAGAGGTCCCGTTTTTGGAACCGTTTCCATGGCAGGTGTCACAGGCTACGTGGCGTTTGACCTTGATCTTTTTTTCCGCTCCGTTGGCGACCTCTTCCAGGTCCATTTTCAGTTTGATTCTTAAATTGGTCCCCCGTCTTTTGGCTCTCCCTCCACCGCGGTTTCCACCAAAGAAGCTTCCAAACGGACTATCTTCTCCAAAAATGTCGCCGAAGTTGGAGAAAATATCGTCCATATTCATCCCGCCGCCTTGGCCTCCGAATCCACCACCCATACCGGCATGACCATACTGGTCGTAGCGTTGCTTTTTCTCCGGATTGCTTAGTACTTCGTAGGCTTCGGCCGCCTCCTTAAATTTCTCTTCTGCTTCCGGATTATCAGGGTTCTTGTCCGGATGGTATTTGATCGCCAGTTTCCGGTAGGCTTTTTTGATATCTTCGGCAGAGGCGGTTTTTCCTACACCCAGTACTTCGTAATAGTCTCTCTTTGCCATCTGTTCTTATGCTCCTGTTACTACTTTTGCAAATCTTATCACTTTATCGTTCAGGAAATACCCTTTTTCGATTTCGTCAAGGATTTTTCCTTTCATTTCTTCAGAAGGAGCTGGGATCTGGGTAATAGCCTCGTGAAGTTCCACATCAAATGTTTCGCCTATGGAGGTCATGGCTTTCAGGCCTTTTGTCTCCAGGGTTTTATAAAGTTTGTGGAATATGATTTCAACCCCTTCTTTGACAGGTCGGATACTCTCATCGTCTCCTAAAGACTTAAGCGCTCTTTCAAAATCATCCAGCGTAGGAATAATGGCTTTGATCACGTCTTCGTTGGCGGTTTTGATGAGGTCGCCCCGTTCTTTAGCCGTTCTTTTTCTGAAATTATCAAATTCTGAATATAACCTCAGGTACTTGTCTTTCAACTCTGCCACTTCCGCTTTCAAAAGATCTGTTTCAGTAGTTTCTACCGTTTCTTCTTTTTCCTGGTTTTCAGTCGTGTTTTCGTTTTCTACAGGTTGTGTTTCAGTTACTTTGTCTTTTTCTTCCGTTGCCATGATGTAGCTTTGGTAATTTAAAATTTTGAATCTTTTTTGTTGGTTCTCAATAATATTGCCAATACAAATATACTGACAAATTAGCAGTTTGACAGCCTTTTGTTTACAAAGAATGAAGGAAGGTCCGGTCTTTGTGTGTAAGAAAACCTTGTAGGTTTGTTCCGGATAGTTTGTATTTAGTGGGCAACAGAATATCTTTGGGGTTTAAAAACAGTATATAAAAGTGGGAGAAAAAAAAGTAAAAATAGGATTGGTGCAGGTAGCCTGTTCGAAGGATAAAACAGAGAACTTGCACAAGCATATCGAAAAGATCAGAGAAGCAGCCAGCAAAGGAGCTCAGATCGTATGCCTGCAGGAATTGTTTCTTTCCCTTTACTTCTGTGATGTGGAAGATTACGAAAATTTTAACCTGGCAGAAGCAATCCCTGGGCCTACAACCGCCGAATTTGAAAAACTGGCGAAGGAATTGAATATTGTGATCATTGCGTCTCTTTTTGAAAAAAGAGCCACAGGGCTGTATCACAATACCACCGCCGTGATCGATGCGGATGGCAAATACCTTGGCAAATACCGTAAAATGCATATCCCAGACGATCCGGGCTATTATGAAAAATTCTATTTTACTCCCGGAGATACCGGTTACCGTATTTTTGAAACCAAATATGCCCGTATCGGTGTATTGATCTGCTGGGATCAATGGTATCCTGAGGCAGCCCGTATCACTTCCCTGATGGGAGCAGAAGTACTGTTTTTCCCTACTGCCATTGGCTGGGCTAAAACACAGGATAAGGCAACCAACGAAGAACAATACAATGCATGGCAGACAATTCAGCGTTCGCATTCTGTAGCCAACGGACTGCATGTGGTATCGGTGAACAGGGTAGGAGTAGAAGGAGAGATGCTGTTCTGGGGTGGTTCTTTTGTTTCCAACCCGTTTGGACGGTTACTCTACCAGGCTTCGCACGATAAGGAGGAAGTACATGTGGAAGAAATAGACCTGAATAAAACCGAATATTACCGTACGCACTGGCCATACCTGCGCGACCGCAGAACGGATTCTTATGATCCTATTCTGAAAAGGTTCATAGACTAGTGTTTCAAAAAAGATCCCGGATGCCTGTAGAGAAGGCCGGATAAGGTCATTAGGAAAGACCTTTTAAATTTAAAGAGATGCGGCAATCAATTTGTCTGGAATCCGGGATCTTGCCTCTTAATTTTAGAGAGGATTTGTAGTGTAGAATACATTTTACCGCCAGTCTCTAGTGGGGGCTGTAGCCGTTTCCGGCCACCAGAGGAGGACAGGGCAATACCTGTTTAGTTAATATGACTTTTTGGATCATTCTTGTGACGGTTTTACTGATCCTGGCGATCGTATTGTTTTTTCGGGCCCCTGATCCGGAACCAGCTCCCTTGCTTGTAGACGAGAACGATCCCCGGATGCTGGAAGCCAGCCGGATCGCTCAGCATAATGTGGCTGAATTTCTGCAGTTATTTGCGCAAAATCCTACCCGTGCCAGAGTGAAAATTCCGTTCCGCACCAGTACCGGCCACCTGGAATTTCTGTGGGGGGAAGTGCTGAGTATCCGGGAAGAGAAGGTAGAGCTGTTATTGTTTACCTATCCTGTGGCACATAAAGGAAATGTAAGCAGAAAACAAACCTGCCCGCTGAATGAGATTGCGGATTGGGCGGTATCTATGGAAAATGGAAAAGTGAAAGGGGGCTATACTATGCGGACTATGTTCAGACTGGCCCGGGAAAGATGGGGAGAGCTGCCGGATAAACTGAAACAGGAAGAACTTAACTACGAGTAGGGGAGAGTTGTTTCCCTCTGAAAAATAACAGCGGCACTTTTGTGAGTACCGCTGTCATTGTAAGGTTATCTCGGAAACATTTTTTTATAATCTTCGATCGCTTGTTGAAGGATCTTCTGAGCCACTTCGGCATTTTCAAATTCTTCTACCTTCACCGTTTTATTCTCCAGTTTTTTATAATCTTCAAAGAAGCTTCTCATTTCAGAAATGAAATGTTTCGGAAGCTCAGAGATATCATTGATGTGGTTGACACTCGGGTCTCCTGCTGCTACGGCAATGATCTTATCGTCTGCTTCTCCGCCATCCAGCATACGCATTACTCCTATTACTTTGGCCGGTACGATGCACAGGGGAACTACATGGATCTGTGACAACACCAGTATATCCAGGGGATCTTTGTCGTCGCAATAGGTTTGCGGAATAAACCCGTAATTGGCAGGATAGTATACAGAAGAGTACAATACTCTGTCGAGCAGCAATAACCCGCTCTCTTTATCCAATTCATATTTGGCGCGTGTTCCCTGCGGAATTTCAATAATTCCGTTTACTATTTTGGGAACATCGTTTCCGTATGACACATTGTGCCAAGGGTTAAAATTTTTGTTGTGCATGATTTGTTGTGATTTTGATTGAAAATCTTTCCCGCAGAATCTTCTGTAATTGTATTGTTTGTATATGTTTAAGGTGTGTAAATATATTAATAATAATATGACTATCCGCATATAGTACCCTAATTGTTAAAATTGCTGAAAAACCCGGCTTGCCCTTTGACGAGAGTTGTCTGGAAACAGTTGAGGGCAACAGGAGAATCTGATCTCTGCAAACGGCTTTTCCGTGCTGAATTATTAAAACAACCAAATCGGGATACAGAGTCACTATTTTTTTATCTTTGCGATGCCGAATTTTAATAAGTAAAAAAACATGAGCATTGTTTCTCCTTTTGCCCCGGAATTTGGGCTGAATGATTTTCCGCAAAAGCTAGGTTATACATTTCCTGCCGAGTTTCACCGCCATAGCGCCACCTGGCTGAGCTGGCCGCACAAAGAAGCGTCCTGGCCGGGAAAGATCCATACGATCTATCCGTTGTATGCACAGTTTATCAAAGAAGTGGCGGCGGGAGAACTGGTACACATCAATGTGAAGGATGAGACGATGAGATATTCGGTGATCAATCAGTTGCAGCAGGTCAATTGTCCGCTGACGAATATCCGTATCCATATCCATCCGACCAACGATGCCTGGTGCCGCGATCACGGACCGGCTTTCCTGGTTAATCCTGAGGCCAGTCAGTACAAAAAGGTGATCGTAGACTGGGGGTACAATGCCTGGGGAAATAAATACCCGCCCTATGAGCTTGATGACGTGATCCCTACGCTGATCGGACAGCATTATGATATTCCGGTGTTTAATCCCGGGATCGTCATGGAAGGAGGTTCTGTGGATTTCAACGGCAAAGGTACAGTGCTGACTACTACTTCCTGTCTGCTGAATCCTAACCGGAATCCGCATTTGTCGCAGAAACAGATCGAGGAATACCTGGTTAACTTTTACGGAGTCTCCAATATCCTTTGGCTGGGAGACGGTATTGTGGGCGATGATACCGATGGTCATATCGATGATATCACCCGCTTTGTGAACGAAGATACCGTGGTGACCGTAGTGGAGGAAAATAAACAGGATGAGAACTATGAGCCGCTTCAGGAAAATCTGAAACTGCTGAAGCAAATGCGCCTGGAAACAGGCAAACCGTTGAATGTAATAGAACTTCCGATGCCTCATCCTGTAGAGTACGACGGAATGAGACTTCCGGCCTCTTATGCCAATTTCTACATCGCCAATGCCGCAGTAGTGGTACCGGTATACAGGGATAAGGAAAATGATAAAAAAGCGCTGGATATCTTGACGGCTTGTTTCCCTGACCGGAAAGTAGTGGGGATTGATTCTACTGATATCATATGGGGATTGGGGAGTTTTCACTGCTTAAGTCAGCAGGAGCCGGAGGTATAGGACAAAAAAACAAAAGCCACTTCCGTCTGAAGAGGCTTTTGTAAGAAATTAAACAGGTTATGAATAAATTGTGTTATCTGAGTATATATTCCTTTAGAGTACTAAAAAGTAACCGGATAAGTAAAATATATTGATTCTTCCCTCTGGGAAAAGCATAAAAAAAACCTTCTTACAAAAGTAAGAAGGTCTAGGAAATTTGTTAAAAACACTAAACTAAATTAACGTAACGGATTATTGTAAAGCTGTCTGGTGTCAGATCCTTTGACACTTATCGTTTGAATAACAGATGGCTTATTATTTTCCATAATAACATCCTGATTCGTATTATTTGCAGCTGGTCGCATTTTATTTGCCAGAACTCCTATCACTAAAACTAGAAAGAGAGAAGAAATTTTAATGGCAAAACGCTTATCGGTTTTATCAAATACCATTTGTACTAATATTTATGCTAAAATTAATACTTTTTTTTTAAAGAAAGTAACCGCTGTAAAGAAAAAATTATTTTATTGTATTATTCCGATCTTATTCTGTTATTTTAAAATCAATTTTATATCAAAATGGTCAAAATATTATTCGTTTGTCTTGGAAATATATGCCGTTCACCTCTGGCAGAGGGTGTTTTTGCAGGCTATATTGCTCAAAAAGGGTTGTCAGATCGATTTAGCTGTGATTCTGCAGGTACGGCAGGGTATCATATCGGAGCCTGTCCGGATGACCGGTCGGTAAAAGTGGCCCGGTCGTATGGAATACACTTGAACCATTTTGGGAAGAAATTGTCGGCCCCTGATTTTGAAGAGTTTGACGTCATACTGGCGATGGACGAAAATAACCTTAAAGATATCAATGAATTAAAGAGAAAAGTAAATGGGAAAGCCAGCGTGTTGATGTTCAGGGATTTTGACCCCGAAGGAAAAGGAGATGTACCGGATCCTTATTATGGCACCATGGACGATTTTGAAGAAGTCTACCAGATATGCCGGCGTACTTCGGAAAACCTGCTTCAGTATCTTTTGAAAAGTTAGAAAACAGCGTTTCCTTTTTCCGGAGAACAGGATATTTCAAAATATTATTACTTCTTTTAAAATATATCCGGTGGATGATCGTCTATCTGAAAAAAATCTAAATGCGCAATCTTACATTTGTTTCCATTCTTCTGGTCGTCTTTGTGACGATCGACCTGTATATATTCCAGGGAGTGAAAACCCTCACAGAGTCTTTTTCCCCTGCTACCCGCAGAATACTTTATATCCTTTATTGGTCCATAACGGTGATCGCAGTAGGGTCTTTTATCGGAGCCTTTCTCGTTAATTTTGAAAAATGGAACAGAGTGATCCGGCTGGTCCTGATCTCTGTCCTGACGGTTAGCTTTTTTACCAAACTCTTTTTCCTGGTATTTATGCTGCTGGATGATCTGCAGAGAGTCGTACGCTGGGTAGTTCAGAAAATTTCAGGATGGTTTAGCTCAGAGCCTGTTCCGACAGAAAACCCGATCAGTCGTTCGGAGTTTTTGCTAAAAGCAGGACTGGTGGCTTCTTCCGTACCATTGATAGGAATGACGTGGGGAATTGTTTCCGGAGCACATGATTACAGGGTAAGAAGGAAGACAATTGCCTTGAAAAATTTACCTTCAGCATTTCATGGCATCAAGATCGCCCAGCTTTCCGATATCCATTCTGGAAGTTTTTATAACAAAACCGCTGTGAAGGGAGGAGTAGAGCTGGCGATGAAAGAGAAGGCGGACATGATCTTTTTTACAGGAGATCTTGTCAACAACGAAGCTTCTGAAATGAAGCACTACGTTGAAGTATTTGACAAATTGAAGGCTCCCCTGGGAGTATATTCGGTCCTGGGCAACCATGATTATGGGGATTATGCTCCCTGGCCAACGGTGGGAGCTAAAAAAGAGAATCTCCGGACCTTGATGAATATACAAAAGCAGATGGGCTGGGACCTGCTGATGAACGAACACCGGATGATCCGGCTCGGAGGAGACGAACTGGCGGTAATAGGAGTGGAGAACTGGGGCGCCAAAGGACGTTTTCCTAAATATGGAAAAATGGCGGAAGCCTATCAGAATACCGGAGAGGCTGCGGTAAAGCTCCTGCTGTCGCATGACCCAAGTCATTGGGACGCAGAAATCAGAAAATCCTACAAGGATATCGATATCATGTTTTCCGGCCATACCCATGGAATGCAGTTCGGGATAGAAAATGAACTCATAAAATGGAGCCCTGTAAAATATATGTACGATCAATGGGCCGGCCTGTACACAGAAGAGGGGCAGCACTTGTATGTCAACCGGGGATTCGGATTCATAGGGTTTCCCGGCCGGATCGGAATGCTTCCTGAAATTACGATTATAGAACTGGTAAAAGCGTAATACGGAGTAGTAGTACCGGTATAGAATAAGAAAGGACCTTCCCTGGCACATTGTTACTTATCCTGTATCTTGAATCTGGTATCCTGCTTACCGGAATGCTCTTATAAATTATTCCGGTACAGGCTATAAATTAAGAACAGACTCGTTATATTAGAGACTTATAATTCAAAATATAAGATCAGTATGCAGTACAGAAAATTTGGCCGTACCGGATGGCAAGTCAGTGAAATTGGTTATGGAATGTGGGGCCTGGCTGGCTGGACAGGTTCGGAAGAGGAGGATTACGGGAAGTCACTCGATTATTCTGTAGAACAGGGATGTAACTTTTTTGATACGGCCTGGGGATATGGCGAAGGGCTTTCTGAACAGGTATTAGGGAAGTTGATTAAGAAGCATACCAGCAAACGATTGTATGCTGCTACCAAGATCCCTCCTAAAAACTTTAAATGGCCTTCCAAGCCGTCTTATACACTGGAAGAATGTTTTCCTGCCTCCCATATCATTGAGTATACCGAAAAAAGCCTTAAAAATCTGAACGTAGAGTGTATTGACCTGCAGCAGTTTCATGTCTGGGAAGACGCTTGGGCGGACAAGGACGAATGGAAAAAAGCCATAGAAAAACTAAAGAAAGAAGGAAAGGTCAGTCATTTTGGGATCAGTGTGAATCGCTGGGAACCTGAAAACTGCCTGAATACACTTGCTACAGGACTGATCGATGCGGTACAGGTGATCTACAATATTTTTGATCAGGCCCCGGAAGATAAGTTATTTCCGCTCTGCGAAAAACTGGACATTGCGATCATTGCCCGGGTGCCTTTTGACGAAGGAACGCTTACCGGTAAACTGACGAAAGGAACAGTGTTTCCTGCTGATGACTGGAGAAGTACTTATTTTGTACCGGAAAATCTCAATGCCAGTGTAGAGCATGCAGATCTGCTGAAACCGCTGGTACCCGCCGGAATGGAGATGCCCGAAATGGCGCTTCGTTTTATCCTGAATCATCCGGCGGTCAGTACTACGATTCCCGGTATGCGAAAAATAAATCACACCCGCGCCAATCTTTCGGTGTCGGATGGGCAGAAATTAAGTCCGGAATTACTGAAGGAATTAAAAGGTCACCGGTGGGACAGGACCCCTACAGAATGGAGCCAGTAAGGAAGCTGATTCTGCGATAGAAGCTTATTTTCACCAGGAAATACAGCACGTTCTTTCAAAGATAGTTCTGGATGCCAGATTCAGGATACCGGTCATTAACATGCGAGAGAATTGCCTATTCTATGTTTTCTATGAAAAAGTTATCCAGCCTCTTGAATCTGGTATCAGGTATCCAGAAATGTATTAACATTTAATCCGGGACAGTCTTTCGTTTTATCTGGAATGGATGTTCTTCATAGTTATTCTTCCCACCGTCAGAAGCTTCAGATCCAGGTCGCCTTATACCATAAACGTTCCAGTGGACCCTGTGCGTGTGTCTTAAGCCACCAGTGAGAGAAAACAAGTTGCAAGGCAAAGAGCAGGATCCCGATCAGAAGGCAATACGTAGGCCCGGTGTACTCATACAGTCCTAATCCGTAGCCATAATAAAGGAAGGAGCCTACGATCGACTGTACGACGTAATTGGTCAGGCTCATTCTCCCGAAAGGAGCCAGGAGGGAAAGGATCCGTTGGCCCGCAGCGCTTTGATATAACCCTATGAGGCCGCTTACCAGCAGAAGCATAAACGCAACGTTTGACCAGGAGGTGATCACCGGACTGAGAAGTGATTCCAGTAGTTTATTTTCCATCCGATCCGGAAGATAGGTTTTCAGTGCAAACAAGGGAAGGAAACAGCTCAGGGCTGTAATTCCTGCCGTACGCCAGAACCGTAGGTTATTTTCAGATAGGATGAATTTCCCTCGGCGTCCCAGCAACATTCCGAACATAAACAATGCGGAAGCCTGGAAAAAACGCCCGTTCTCCCAGGACCATAAGACTGCCGCGATCCTTCCGTTCCATAGATTTCCTTTCATCAGTTCCCAGAAAGACGAACCTTTAAAATACGTTTCTGTTTGCCGGAAAAAGTGCATCGAAAGATTTTCCCGGGCTACATAGACAGGATCTGAAAGTTCTGATATGATTTTGGCCCATTCAAGAGGTTGTAGAAGGAGGAAAGAGGCAAGGAGCAATACGGCTTTGTCGCTCCAGTTGGCTACGATCAGAAGTGATAGCCCGAAGACTGCGTACAAGGCAAGAATATCGCCCTGGTAGAAAATAGAATTTAGAATTCCGATCATAAAAAGAAGGAATAGTCTCCATAAAAAACGGAGACGGAAGTCATTTCCTTTTTGTGCCTGGTGGTCCATCTGGATATAAAAGCTGAAACCGAATAACAGGGCAAAGATTGCATAGGCCTTCCCTCCGAACAAGAAGAAGAGACTTACCCATATAGAATGGTCAAGGGTCTTGATCCATTCCGGCAGGTTTTCCGGGGAATAATAAAAATCAAATTTCTCAATATTATGAAGAAGGATGATTCCCATCAGGGCAAATCCCCGGAGGATGTCCACGATGGTCAGACGTTTTGGAGGGACCGTTTCCCGAAGCATTTCATTCATTGGTATAATCTTATTTTAAAATTTCCGGTCTTTGAAATAATAGGGTTTATCATCGTCTGTGACGGAACGTAGTACCTTGCAGGGATTTCCGACTGCTACTACATTAGCCGGGATATCTTTGGTGACAACACTTCCGGCTCCGATCACAGAATTATCTCCGATCGTGATGCCCGGGTTGATCACTACATTTCCGCCGATCCATACATTGTTCCCGATGGTAATAGGAAATGCATATTCATAGCCCTGGTTTCTGGTTTCGTAGTGTACAGGATGACCGGCTGTGTAAAGGCTTACATTCGGAGCAAATAAAACGTTGTGGCCGATAGAAACCCTGGCGCAATCGAGGATAGTACAGTTGTAGTTGGCGTAAAAATTTTCTCCGATAGAAATATTATATCCATAATCGCAGCGGAAAGGAGGTTCCACAAAAAAATTATTCTCCGTTTTGCCGAATAGTTTTTTCAGGAGTTCATTCCTTTTTTCCACTTCTGCAGGAGGAAGATTATTGAAATCAAAGATCAGTTGTTTGGCATGTTGTCGTTCCTTAAATAATTCTTCACCAAAAGCCAGGTAAGGTTCACCCGCTAGCATTTTTTCTTTTTCACTTTTCATTATAAATCACGTTTATATCCGGCACTCTTGTTACCACTTCAGCTACTCTCAGGGAGACTATTTGTTTTGTTCAAGCCATTTCAATCTTCTTGCATCCGGGAGCGGCGTGAGTTCAAATCCTTCAAATAAAGCATTAAAACCCGTCCCGTCGGGAGAGGCGGCGGTCATTCCCACCATCACAGGTTTGTAGTCCGGGAAGTAAGCCAGGCGCACCAGGGTATAGGTTTTATTGTCGAAGGAATAAAAGATCTCTACGGCATCCAGTCTTCTGACAGCTTTGATCCAAAGTGATTTTGGAGTGTCCTTCAGTTCGATGACGCTCCAGTCACTTTTTTCATTGGTGACTACCGCACTGATATTGATCTTGCCGTTTACATATTCAATACCGGTTTTGATCCAGGTCTTTTCATCAATTCTCAGCATCAGTCCCATCTGATCGTACCGGCTTTTATATTCTCCGGTTATTTTTACCTTCACTTCAAATTCACCGCCCTGGGTTGCATAATAGAAAGGACCGTCGTCTACCGTGAAACCGTAATGGGTAATACGCCAGTAGTCGGTTTGGGGAGTGACGAACATGGATAAGGATTGCTGGTCTGTACTCCATTTTTTAGGAGCATTGAACCACTGCATCTGACGTAGGTCCTGGCTGTATCCTATCATGGACACCAGGCAAAGGGCCGGAAGAATAAAAAAAAGTGGTAGTCTCATAAGTCATTTCAATTAAGATGGAAGGTGAAGGTACGGATTAAAATTTCAATGATTTCTTAACCCGGTGTGCTGTCCATAAGAGGACAAGGATCAGGGAAATTCCGCCGATCAGCCAGTAATTATTATCACCGTATTCCGGAATGGTGGTAGCTGGAATATTGAACAAATAATAGGAGAGACGTTTGCCGCTCCCTTTTATTTCCTCCACACGGAAGCTCTCTAGATTGGAAACAGCCGTGCCGGTCTTGTCGGTTACTTTACAACTGATCTGCCATATGCTGTCTGCATGAGCAAAGGTCACTTCCGCGGTAGGGAATTCAGGGTCATGATTTTCTCCGGTCAGAAAATTAATGTTGCAGGCATACAGCTCTTGCAGCATTTTTTTTACGTCTTCGTGTTCCGTAGGACCATTAATTTCCAGGTTGAACGACATTATATTCTTTCTATAGGGCACCAGTTGAGGATAGATAGAATACAAAGCAAGGAGGTTGGTTTTGTATTCCTGGGGTACGTTCATTTTATCGTAGATCCTGCAAAGGGCTTCGTGACAGCGTGCGATAAGCAGCTTTTCATGGTCCCGGTCCATGTCAGGATCGTTCAGCACTTCCACCAGATAGGTTTCAGCCTGTTCGTACTCCCCTTTGTTGATCAGCAAACGTCCGATGAAATAGCGATAGTACCGCTGAAGGTTCTGACGGGAATCCTCATGAAGATATTCCGTGAATTTTTTAATAAAGAAATCTGCGTCCAGTCCATCAATGATTTTCCACATCTCGTCAAAAGTGATCATGTTTTCCGGAGAAAAAATATGATAGTACACATAATCGCGTTCGGGGTTAGCGCCGAATTTATTGATGAGCAGAAATTTGTCCGTTTGTTCGTCTACAAAAAATCCTCCCATTTTGACAAGGGTAGGGATATTGTACCAGTAGTGCTTATTCTCGAAAGAGATGCTCTGTCGTTTCCGTTCTTTGTTGAGATAGGAGAAAATGTTTTTAAGAAAATCATAATGTTCCGGAGCCCAGGTAGTACCAATGTGGAGTTCTTCGAAGTCGGCGGCTTTTTCAAGGTGCTTCTGACTTTCAAAAAGTTGCCCGTTATAGTAATACCCCCTGGCCAGTCCTATATTGTTCCAGCCAAAACCGGGAGAAGAACCCAGCTTGGAGATAATATCATGGAGGTCGCGGATGCCCTCTTCCGGTTTGGCTTTATAAGTACTCAGCAAAGCCAGCATATAATAAAATTCCTTGGTGTTTTTTTCCGTAAAGGTTTCCTGCTTTTTCTCAATATCAAAATAACGGATGGCTTCATTGAACTCTCCGTTCATGAGCTTGGTATAAGCATAGTTATTACTTGAAAACGATGTTGTCCGTTTCAGCAGATCATAATAATATTCGGCCGAATCCATTTCAAAATTATAACTGAAGATAAGTGTCTTATTAAAATAGACACTTCGGAGGTCTCCTTCCTCGTGACCAGGGTTGAAAATGGAATTGTTCAGGTACGCATTTTTCTGGATCCTGGAAAACTCCTGGTTCAGGTATTTCATGGCCAGCAGTTCGTTGTCCTCGATCGTATTTTTCAGAAAAGGATATTTTTCTGAAGTGTGATAACGATAGCGGTGTGTGATCCAGGACATCTGAATGTTGGGACGGGTATAGAATTCCTTTTGCATCTTTTTATCTTTTACCTGCTGAAGGATTTTCATGGCTTCGGCAGGCTGCTCTATATTACTGTAACATTCGTACAGCAGATAAGTGATCCAGGAATAATCTAACTGATATTGATAGACATCAATATAGCTCATCAGATCGGTAGTGCGGGTTTTTAACTTGTGGTTATAATCCTTTTCAATCTGTTTCAGTGCCAGCTCAAGGGTAGGGATTGCATTCTTGAAGCCCAGGTAGTCGGTGGCCCGGTTGTATTTGAAAGATCCTTCATACATGGCGCCAACATAGTAGTTCTTGTCCATTTTTTTGAACTTTTCAGAAAGCTCAAGCGCTTTCTTATCCAGGTACCATACGCCTCTCCGTTCTTCGTCTATTTTTTGACGTACCTGGGCTATCCCGGTCTGCGCAAGCAGTACGAGCCATACATTCAAAAGGATATAAAAGGATGCTCTCATTGACGATACTAGCTGAATAATTTTAGTTTGGCCAGACGATCTGTTTCTTTCGTTACGATCTCTTTTAAGGCATTCATTTTTGCGTCTTTGTTTTTAAAGATCAACCGGTGATGCAATACCGGATCGGCAAGATCGGCAATGTCCTGTTCGGTCACATAAGCCCTGCCTTGTACGAGCGCATAGGCTTTCAGGCATTTCAGAAATATAATACCGCTCCGGGTGGAAGCTCCTACATTGACCATCGGGTGGTTCCGGGTACCGAAAACAATATTTTTAATGCCGATCAGGATCTCTTCGTGTACATGCACCTCGTCTGCCTGCTTCTGCAGATCAAGGATGTCCTGATAGGAGAGTACCTGGGAAATATTTTCCTGCACATTATTGATGGCCACGTAATTCTTAAGGATCTCCAGTTCGATCTCTTCCGAAACATAGCCAAGTGACATTTTCAGGAAGAAACGGTCCAGTTGTGCATGAGGCAAAGGATAGGTCCCCTCGCTTTCAATAGGGTTCTGCGTAGCAATCGTGAAAAACAGGCGTTCCAGCGGATAAGTGCGATCACCTACTGAGATCTGGTGTTCTGCCATACATTCCAGCAAGGCCGATTGTACCTTCGGAGAGGCCCGGTTGATTTCGTCGGCCAGCAGAATGTTGGTAAACAACGGTCCTTTTTTAAACGTGAAGTCTTTTTTTGTATCGTCAAAAATATGACTTCCGATCAGGTCCATCGGCAGAAGGTCAGGAGTGAATTGAACTCTTTTGAACCCCAGGTTGCCGGCACCACTCTGATCTCCGGAGTTGGAGATGGAAAGTGCCAGTGCTTTGGCCAGCATGGTTTTTCCCGATCCCGGATTGTCTTCCAGAAGTACGTGTCCTTTAGCCAGGAAAGCGGCTACTACATAGGAAATCTCTTTCCTTTTACCTCGGATTACTTTTTCTATATTGTCTACCAGCAACGAGATCTTGTCGTTTTGAGCAGAGGGGGCAGTTACTTCTGTTTCCATCATACTAATATTATTAAGGATATTAATTTAAAAAGAATTTAATAGTTGATACAAGGTTCATAAATTTAAGATTCCTTTGCAGGAACGTATACGTTCCGAAAACCACCTTAGGGTAGGTCTCATGGTAGCGTTTCATACTGATGATATCTTCCTCATCAGCGGGAAGTTGATCGTATTTTACTTTGTGGTATATTTTTACAAAGTCTTCATAAGAAACATTAAATACAGGCTGGATGACTTCCCTTGCATGTTCCAGCGGGGTAAGAGGAGGACGCGGGAAGCCAAACTGAGTGTACAGGAATTCAGAAGCCCGGAATATCCAGTAGGCTTTTTCTTCCGGTGCTTTTGCACGTGAAGCGTTTCTGTAATAATACCAGAAAATAATTCTGGCAGAGAAAATCATCAGCAGTAAGAGGATCCCGGTGATGATGCCGGCACTGATAAGGAGCAGCACCCACCATGGAAGGTGAGATTCATCGACGGCGGTTTCCTGTTTCGGTTCTTTGGGTTTTTCAGGCTCTTCAAGAAGGGTCACTTCGTCTACCGCCGTAGGATCCGGTAGTCTTTTAAGTACGGAAGCCATTGTTTCCCCTTTCTGATAAGGCCTTATTTTTTTCAGCGCTTCATCGTACGAAACGGTCGTGATCGAATCTCCCGGTTTTATATCTTTGAATTTTTTATTAAAGCTTCCCTTTGTAATGGTGGCGTTCTTCAGGTCCAGTTGTATGCGGGCTGTACCTGAAGGTACCAGCTCCTGGTTGGCCAGTTGAAGTAATTTTAGTTCCAGGGAAAGTACCTTGGAGCTAGTATCTGTTTCGGTTACTTTTCCTACGGCAGCAAACCATGCTTTCTGGGGTTTCATAGGAGGCGTACCATCGGGCTTGGGAGATTCCTGGGCATCGTCGTTGCCGATGGTAGTATCGAAGTCAAGCCAGCCGTATTCAGGAAAATAAACCTGCACCCAGGCATGTGCCTGATCGCCGTAAATGAAGTACCAGCCTTTGTTCTTGTCACTCCGGTCTACGATCATGAAACCCGTGGTCATACGGACCGGTACGCCTGCAGAACGAAGCATGAATAGGGTAGAAGCCGCAAAATAGGTACAATATCCTTTTCGGTTCTTGAAAAGAAAATGAGACAACATGGAGGCATTCGGAATGTTGGGATCGTTGGGAGAACCCGGATATAACGTGTATTTAAAAAGCGGATTGCCGATTTTGTCTTTGGAGGTAAAGTAATCTCTTACTTTTAATACTTTTTCAATAGGGGTTTTGGCATTGCCGATTACTTGTATTCCAAGACTCCGAATGGAGTCAAAGACTGCTCCCTGGGGGATCTCTGTATAATAATCGTAAAAATCTTTGTCTACCTGATCATAGTTTTTTACTTTTTTAAGTTCGTCGATCCGCTGCTCCTGAAATTTTTTGATCGTATTATCTTTACTTGCGGCGGCGTTGTAGATAAAATAGGCGCTGTTCAACAGAGAAACATACGACTTGGTTTTATACGCAAAAGAATATTGCTCTTTATAATCAGGATCTACGTTGATCGGCTGACAACTGAACGCAGTGCTTGGAGCTGTAAACATTTTGGAAGATAGCTTGGCCAGGTAGATCTCACTTTCTACTATTTTATGGAAAAGCTCTCCCTTACTTTTTTCGATCACGCTGGAGTCCGTGACGGTAAAGTAACGGGCGATCCTGCTGGGATCTGGCGCAAAAAGATCGTTGGAAGGCATATCAGGATCCCTGATAAAGCGCTCGTTTTTGACATCGTATTTGGTAAGATGATAAGATGTAAAATACAAAGGATTAGGGATCTCCGGATTGTTCGGAAAGAAGTTGTCTACGTAAGCGGCAAACAATAATTCTTTTGAGGTGCCGAAACGGGATTTTAGTTGCGAATATTGATTGAGATCGAATTTCTGCTCTTCATTTTTCTGAAGCATGTTTTCCTCGTTCGGATCGGTTTTCTGCTCATCCTGTTCTTTGGCTGCCCCGATTGCTTTGTCCGCTTCTTTAAATTCTCCGCTCAGGAAAAAGATAGAAGCCTGAAAGAGAAGAAAAACCAGGCCTGCAAAAATTCCCATCCGGAGCCCCAGGTTGCCTACATGGCGCCAGCGGACCAGCTCAATGTTTTCAAGCGTTTCCCGTATAAAATGAGTATAAAATGCATACAGCACTACATAAAACAGGTTGTTGACCGTGGTTTCGAGGGTAAGATCTTTGTTATAATCAGCAGCTCCCAGAAGACCTAAAGTAAGAACTGCGATCGAAAGCAGGAGAGGGAAGTACCGGAAACGTGCCAGCCCGTATCCCACCAGCCATCCGATGATAAACAGTACGGATAGATGAAGGTAGCGTATGGTCAGAAAATAAGAATCAAACTCGTTGCCGGAAAGAAACTTCATTCCCTGTGTATAGGAGTAGACCAGGAAAAGTACGATCGGGAACGTGACGATGAAACGGAAACGGAGGAAATAGCAAACGTAAGCTCCCAGAATAGCCGTCAGCGTGACGATCGTTTGGGTATACAGGTCGGTATTGACAAATATAAGTGCTTCGTCAATACGCAGAAGGGCTGGTATGACCATCACGATCGTGGGCAATACAAGAAAAAGGAGGTAAAGAGCCAGCCTGAAAATTTTGTTTTTTGCAGTCTCCATCATACTATAATATTTTTAAACAATTGGTCTTCCAGGTATTTTTGTATCTGCTTTTCGTTTGTCATGATTTTTTTTCTTCCCGGAGAGAACAGCCACTTTCTTTTCAATGTGTCCAGCGGATGCTCTTCTGTTTTCATGAAGAGGGAAAGCATATTGAATACGGTGCGGTTTTGCCACATATCAGACAGCTTTACAAAAAAGACCAGGGTATCGGGTGTTTTATTGGCCAGGATCTCTTCTACTTCATTGGCAGGAACAAAGGAAGAAATACAGTAGATCCCTTCTTTTTTTGCGGTCATGGCATCGGTCACTTCTCTGGAGGGTTGCCATACAGAGGTGCTGAGCTGATAAAGCCAGGCAGGATCTTCTTCCGTATGTTCGGGAATATTGAGTTCCTGGTCGGGCACGTATTTTACGGTAAACTCTGTTCGCCCGAGAGCTTCATATACTTGTCTGATTTTTACTTTGTAGTAATTCAGCATGGTATTCTGTAGATCAGGAGCGATCATTTTTACAGAATAAAAACTTGGATGAAAATAAATATGGGAAGCATAAGGATCTGTCGTCTCCGGGATCTTTACTACCAGGTCTTTGTTCTTGGCGTATATTTTCCATACAATACGACGGATATCATCTCCAGCTTCAAAATATTTATAGTTGAATAATTCTCCCTGGATTCGTTTAGGAGTCTGGATCCGTTGTTCCTGTTCGACCGTTTTATCAGGGTGTACATCTACCTCTATTCTGTCAAGTTCAGAAGGAACCGTCAGCAGTTTCTGCAGATTGTTCATCACAAAAGGGATAGAGAACAGGCGGAACATATCTTCAAAATAGAGCACTACTTTTTTTACTTCATGTTCCTTGATATCCGGGATCCATACAGGACGCGCAGCCTTAAGTCCACTGCGGATTATTTTGCTTTTGGTAAAAACAGGCTGGTCCAGTGCAAGGGCAGGGGTGATGGAATTGTCTTCAAAGACGACACGACTTTTTACATGCCCCAGCAATGGCTTGATGATTCCCCGGGCATACATGCAAAGTGCTACATAACCGGAGGAGGCTGTTTTCCCTTCGCCGATGGAAGCGGTGACCGGAGCTTCCTTGGTACTGTTCTTATAGAGCAGAAAGTATCCCCAACTGATCAGTGTGGTAAAGAAGGCAATCCCTACGATCATGAGCGAAAACACGAGCGTGAAAAGTGCCAGTGTTTGGAGCAGCAGAATAAAGTATGTCTTCTCAACCGTTTCCATGTATTCATTTTGTACAATGGCTAAAGTGCCTGCTACAATGAACAGCAATACAAAAAAGTTGAGCTGAAAAGGAATGAAAGAAAAGTAATAGGCAATTTTTTTCATTAGCAATGCTAAGATATTATTATTAAGTATAACGTAAATTCAATAATTAATTATGGTCACTCTATACTTTTATTCCTGTTCTGTATACAATCCTGTCAACAGTTTATTTAGGAATAAGTGAGTATGCTATTTAACTGATAAAATATTTCAAAAGATAAACAGGATATCTGTAAATAAAAAGAGCCGGACTTATCCCCCGGCTCTTTTATGGGAATTATATCACCATAAGGAAATATCCTGTCTCTCGGCGGATCAGTTCCTGGATGTGTTTTAGAATAAGAATACCTGTGTGATAAGATGCACGATACCGGATTCCAGAGTACCCGTCAACAGCTCCGTTTTTATATAGGAATATGACTATTCTAGAGCAATTTCATAAACTTCTGTATCTGTCTTGAATTTAGGTTCTGGAAGGAATCCGGACAGATTTTCAGAGCATTAGAGTTAAAAGTATAAAAAAAGACCCCTCGTCAGATATACTATGAACGAGAGGTCCTAAATACAGGGTAAATTTTTAACAGAGAATAGCTTAAGCTACTTTTGCTGCTTTTTTAAATTCTTCGACATTCACTGATTTTTCGCTGATCTTTATTTTACCGCGAATAACTTCAGTGGCTTTACTATTGTAAGTGTCTTCAAACATTTTTACATAGTTTTTGCCGTTATTTTCTTTCAGGTAATTGTCTACGATTTTATCAAACGTATCTTCCATTCCTTCCGGGACAGAGGTCATCCCAAACTGCTGAAGCATCATTGTTCTTACTTTCGCCATTACCTCTTCGTGTTCTACTTTTACGTCGTTGTTTTCAGCGATTTTGTTTTTGATCAACGTCCATTTCAATTCTGACAGGTACCCGTCAAATTCTTTGTCAATTTGCTCCTGGGTGATTTTCCCCTGGTTGGAGGTAAGTAACCATCTTTTGATAAATTCAAGAGGAAGCTCTATAGAGGTATTATTAATGTAATACTCGCGGATATCATTGATCAGCAATGCTTCTGATTCTCTCTGATAGTTTTCTGCAATTGTCTCTTTCAGCTTTTCGTTGAAAGTAGCTTCGTCGGTAACCACATCTTTTCCGAAGATTTTATCAAAAAACTCCTGATCAAGAGGGGCCAACTGAGAATGACGGATGTTTACGATCGTAAATTCGAATTTCCCTTTTTTGTTTTTAGCTTCGTCTCCTTTAAGACCGGTTACGTATTCTATATAAGCAGGATCTTCAAACGCTTCTTCAATCACGAACTCTACTTTGTCTCCTACTTTTTTGCCGATGAATTTTGCAAGATCGTTTTTAGAAACCCTGTTCATCGGAATAAGAGTCTCCTGGTCGTATGGTCCTGCTAGTTCTTTTAGTTGACCTTTTACAAAGTCACCTTCGGTTACGGTCTCACCGTCTACCATCTGGCCGTATTGTTTACGGAGATTATCCAGTGTTTCAGTTACTACAGCATCTTCAATGCTGATGTTGTATTTGTCAATGGCTACTTTATCAGAAAGTTCATAGTTAAAGTCACCTACGAGTCCAAGATCATAGATAAATTCGAAATCTTTCTGGTTGTCCCAGTCTATAGAATCAGTTTTATCAGCATCCGGCAAAGGATCTCCTACAATAGCCAGTTTATTTTCTTTGATATAAGAATTTACAGATTCATACAGGAGATTGTTGATCTCATCTACCAGTATGCTTTTCCCATACATTTTACTGATCAGAGAAGCAGGTACTTTACCTTCTCTAAAGCCTTTCATCGATACCTTTTTGCCATACTCTTTCAGTTTCTCCTTTATTTTCGGCTGATAATCTGCTTCTTTAAGGTTTACTTTCAGCTTGGCATCGGTGGTGCTTTTTTTCTCAAGTACAATTTCCATGGTTTATTTTAATAGGTTGTAACTTTTTATTTTCTATAAACAAAAAAAGTTAATAATTGAGGCCATTATTAACTTTTTGATTTTGTTATTCGTTTTAAGTGCGGATGGAGGGACTCGAACCCCCATGCCTC